>JBBQKT010000001.1:0-55540 GCA_038327205.1 Burkholderiales bacterium
CGCCCCTTGACCGAGTCGGCAATCATTGACCCAAGACGTATCGATGTTGAACATGCCGAAGCGAGCGTCGAACTTCGGACCGCGAGGAGGCAGCGGCCACCGGTTAATGGCTGATCTTTTCCATTTGCAGTCGAGGAGTTACCTTTTGCGGCTTGCAGTTAGTCCCGTTTTGGTTTTTACGGCATTGCCGCCCCCAGTGGTCACCTTGTCGGCCGAGCCTTGTCTCTTCTCTTCTCTGCTCTTCTCCGACTTTCTGCTTGAACTGTCGCTCCGGCTTCCACTCGTAGGCATGCTTGAACTCCTCGAAAAAATGTCGCGAAGATGCGCTCACACAACACAGGCATTCGGTATGCCCGATTAAATCGGCTTCAGCTCTTGAGGCCGCAGCACCAGCACAGACCGTGTCCAGTCACCGGTCGAAGTTTCATCGAAGTTTGCGTCTCCAAGTCGCTATGAGATTCGTCGATCAACCGGAGATGGGGTGTTCTCTTTCGCATCAGGCGCGCTGATCGCTTTGGCACTTTTCTGCAAAGAATGACTCGAGGCGCCCCTCGTGCGATATCGGCATGCGATTTGCCCTTGGAACGGCAACAGTTGCCCCGCTTCGTCTTGGACCAGCTGCGGCGGCTGATGGAATCTTTCACCCGTTCCACGCCGAAAAGAAAGATATGAAAGCTCACCAAGTTGGTCGGAAGATCCCAGACCCTGGCGCCTACTCAGACATGGCTGCATCGGCTGTGGACCAAGCGGCTCAGAGCGTTCGAGACACTGCTGATCGCTTGACCGAAGAGGCCGCACCCGCAACTCAGCGTTTACAAGACAACGTTTTAGCTACCGTTGCTTCTCTCAATGACAGCGCAGGCCGGATGCGCCAATTCGGTGTGGAGCGTGGCGTAAGCTTGCGTGGATTGGTGCGCAATCGCCCGCTGGGGGCGGTCGCTACTGCAGCGGCCATCGGGTTTCTCGTCGCGCGCATTGCGCGCTAGGCACACTGACCAAGCTTATTTGCTAGCTAGCCGCTCATGGGGCATGTTCACCTTTTCGCTGCCCACCCAGGCTAATGTCGCAGTCCCAAGATAGTTAGCCAAGACCACACCCTTTGATCGACAGTGCTAATAATCGCTGCGATGAGTTGGGAGCTGATGCCCCTTGCCTATGCTGGAGCCCTGGTTCCAGTGGACCGCACGCTGAGTGCAGATGTCGATCTCATCGGCGACCCCGATCCGAAACAAACAACTGCTGCTGGAGCGGCAGCTGCGGGCGTCTAATGACCCAGAGATGATTTCTGGCAGACAAGCAGGCAGACAGGCAGATTAGGTCGCCATCGCCTTTGGCACGTGTCGAGGCGTATCATTTGATTTAAATGGGAGATCAAAATGAATCGCATTGAAAAGGCACACATAGACGCGGGCTCTGACACGAGCGCGCAGCGCGCTTTAGGCGCAAACTCGCCCAAGCCGGGCTCGGCGGTCGAACATAAATCGCTTCCGCTCCCGCATGAACGCGACCAGTCAATCGATGCCGTGGAAGAGGCACCGCAAGACGTGATGGTTCAGGCGAAGAAAGATATTGACGCTGGGCTGGTGGACACCGACATGCGCGCAACGCCCGGACTTGACGCGCAACTCCGTGAAGCCATGGTGCCAGATCCCGTCAAATCGAGTCGACCGGCAAAGCGGCCAATAGAAACTCGGAAGACCAAGCCTTAACTTCTGCGAAATGCGTAGAAGGGTCTTTGGTCTGTGCGATGCCTTTGTGGCGTCATGCTCGGCTTTAAGGCTTGCCTTGCTTAGAGTTCAAGACTGGCAACATCGTTCTCGGTATCTCATCGCCTAGATTCGGCAGAATTTACCTGCCGACGGCTTGAACAAGTGGGCGCAGCCTGGCGCCGTCGATGCGCAACTCGTCATCCAGACATTTTGTTGCCACGGTCACGAGGTACTCCGCCGAAAAATTCCTTACTCGGCGGAGCTCCGGTACTTTCAAAAGGTGTGTTGCTGGCTCAGCCTCGGTCTGCGCGGGCGGCCCGCCTTTGCCGGCGCCCATCACCAGCATTGGCATTGTTACCTGTGCGATCACTGCCCATTCATGCCGCTTCGACGATCGCGAAGTATTGGACGTATCAGTCGATGGCTGAAGGCACGCCGACCCGGCGTAACTCGTCACGCATCATTTCAAGGCGAAGTGGTTTGGACAGATAGCCGACGACACCAGCCTCATAGCATCGCGCCGCTGTTTCGGGGGAGTCATCTGCTGTCGCCATGACAATTGCAAATGGCGCTACACGGCCTAACCTTTGAAGTTCAACGATACGTCGGCTGGCGTCAATGCCGCCAAGCACAGGCATGTTCACATCCATCAACACCAAGTCCGGCGGCATGTGCTTGCAATGCTCGATAGCATCCAATCCATCTGCCACGGCTGCCACTTCATAACCTAGCACCCTCAAAAGGCCACAGGCCACGATCCGGTTGACTTCAATGTCATCCACCACCAGGACCCGACGTCGGCCAGACAGGCTGTGCGATATTGTGTCCAGACCCGCAGTGGCCATCTCGAAATTCTGTGCCTGCGATGAGGCGTCAAACAATTCACTGGGGCTCAACGGTTCTACGCGAACTTCCCAGTTGGGCATCCAGTTCCGCTCAAGCAAGGCTGAAGAGCCCGCCCCCACGAGCAGGACGCAACGCGTACGCTCCGGCATACGGCTTCGCAAGTGCGCCAAGTTTGATCGCGATATCACTGGGTGATTGCTGATCAGCAAAAGCTCAGGCAAGTCATTGACGTCTGCAGCGCTGACAGCCCTGAATAGATCGACCGCTGAAGAGTATCGCCAGACGCGCCATCCGAGTCGCTGTAGTCGGCGTTCAAGAACAGCAGATTCGATATGTCGTGTGTCAACAATCCACGCACGTGCGCGCTCTGCCCGGCGCTGTGGCTCGATCCCGATTGGGTTCACTTCCAGTTCCAGCCGTAACAGAACGCCTTCGACCGGGTGACTTGCAAAGCTGATCTCGCCGCCCGAATTTGGGCAGGCACCGTGGGCATACACAAAGCCGCCGGCGTCATCATTTGTCGGTGACGCGGTGCCAACAACGAGTCCGAGTCGATGCAGGACATCAGTAAGGTGTGATGGCTTGTCAATTCGCTCACTACCTGCGATGTTGATCGTCAGTGAGTGCCCGCCAGTTTGCTTCTCCGATGAATCGGCCGCCACCATCACAATGCCATTGCCCATCAGGTCAAGCGCCCCGCAGATCAAGCGATAGAAGGCCGAATGCATTGCGACTTCATCACCGTAAAGCACCAGCTCTGGGCCATCAGCGTCGTAAGAAATTTGTTGGCGGTTGGTGCCAACCGAAACCAGCAATTCGCGCGTTGCCTTCGTCAAGATATCGAAAATCTTGAATTCTGATGGCGCTCTGAACCTTTTCGTGCCTTTCCAATGGGCGCTCACCGTTGCATAGAGGCCTGTATGGTCGATTGGCTTGGCAAAGGCGCGATCAAAGCGAGCTTCAATCAGTGCGAGGTCGTCAACTTGATCACTTCTCCCTGTAACCGCGAGCAGAAGCGGCGCTCTGTTGCCGTGTGTCCCCTGGCTGGCCTGAGTCGCTACTTGGAGACCGCTGAGTCCAGGCATCTCTAGGTCGAGGATGAGCACATCGTGCGTGGTGAGACGTGCGAGTTCAAGCGCTTGCGTTCCGTCATAAGCCGTGTCCACATAACAGCCGAACTCTAGATGGATCAGTGTTGCCAGTGAGTCGGCGCTGTCGCGATTGTCATCGGCGATCAACACTTTCATTTCAGATATTGCCTGCTCTGCAGCCATTTTGTTACGCCCGGGTCAAGTCAGGACTTGCTTGGGAAACTAGAGATGGCGACGACGTCTGGCGGGGTTGGGCGATGGCGATCATATGAATCGGGCTCCAGCGGAGGTTGACAACACGATTTCAAGAACCGCCATGTTTTCACTGCTGCGTTGATTGGACATACGGGCAGTACCCATACTCAACGTAGGACAAAACCTCTTCTTGGCTTGCGTCAGCTCAATGGACTCAACGTTCCAATCTGTGTGCGAGTCTCGAGCGAACGGTTTGGATCCCTGTCACTCCACTCAGCCCCCCCCCGCACCACAATCGTTGACGACTCCCAGATTTTTCGAGAAAGTGGAGGCGATGAAAGACGAATTGGCAGGGGCGTGCAGGTCTGGGGTAGAACTGCAATGCTCGCCGCCCTGCTGAGCGCGCTTTACTTGCATGCGGACTTTCCCGAACAGGCGGTCTATGTGGAACTCCCGGCACCACACCGATAGGCTTGGTGATGCAATTCAGAAGCTGTCGAGAGACGCTGCCAAACGTTCGCGAACCTGGCTTTGCTTTGAGGATGCAATCGGGAGGAAAAAGTTGTGCTAAAAATCTCAGAAACTGCCGTTGCAGAGCCCGCTCGCGACCTTTCCTGATGACCATGGCCGTATCAATTCGAACCCGTTTATTGCTGCTGACAGGGGCAGTTTTATTGCCCGCTCTGGCATCAGCGTTGTTGCTTATCAGCCGTGCTTGGCAGGATGAGCATCGAGCGATGGATGAGCGAATGCGTGAAACGACGCGTGCCATGTCGATGGTTGTGGACCGGGAATTGAGCCAACGCATGGTCTTGGCTCGGCTATTGTCCTTGTCACGAAATCTCGATCAAGCACCAGAGCTCTCGACCGAAGATAAGGTGTCGTTTGAGCAACAAGCGCGCCGTGCGATGCAGGGCATGCGCGGCTGGGTGGAACTGTCGAGTGCAGATCGCGTTTTGCTCAGTACCCAAGCGTTGTCAGGAAATGAAGACTCGCCATTGCAGAGTGCCTCTGCCTCTGCCTCTGCCTCTGCCTCTGCCTCTAGGACTGGACTGCTTGAAGTTCCGACGACCGAGTCTTTGAAGTCTGCTGCGCCTGGCAGGCGATTCCGCGCCTCAGTGACGCATCCCGTCGAACGGGATGGGCTCAACCTCCTCAATCTCAGCGTCACGATCCTGCCTGAGGAATTGCAGGCCATCATTGCCCAGCAGCGCCCTCCAGCAACTTGGGTTGCCACGATTCTTGATGCTCAGGGTACCGTCGTGGCCAGGTATCCTGGTGGTGCCAGCTTCGTTGGTCACGCTTCGACGCCCGATCTTAAAAAGATGCTGGACAAGCACCGTGAGGCTTCGTTTGAGTCGGTGAGCCTCGACGGCACGCCTGTCGTTGCCTACTTCAACACTTCGGCGCAGGGCTGGACCTATTTGATGGCCGTGCCGCGTGCTGAGCTAGCCAGCGGCAGCGCCAGGGCCTTGCTGCCGCTTGCTTCAGTCAGTTTGCTGATGTTGGTCGCAGCATTGGCTGCGGCTCTATGGGTTTCTCGACGTATTTCTCGACCGATTGATGCCTTGAATGACGCTGCTGCTGCGCTGCGGGCCGGACAGCCGGTGGCGGCTGCATCGACGGGCATCTTGGAGTGCGATGCAGTCTCTCTGGTGCTGAGTGAGGCATCTTTGTCCATCACGCAGGCGCAGGCCAATTTGCAACGCCAAGTGGATGAGGCGATTGCGAACACTCGCGATGCAGAGCAGCGTGTTTCGCAGAACCAACGCATTGAGGCTCTTGGCCGGTTAACCGGTGGCGTGGCGCACGATTTCAACAACCTTTTGGGCGTCATCAGTAATGCTGCGCACTTGATTCAGCGGCTGGCCGTGCTTGGCAAGCCCTCGCCGATGCCGGTCGAAGCGATCCTGCGCGCTGTCGACGTTGGCAGCCGACTCACGCAGCATCTGCTTCGTTTTGCGGGTCGGCAGCCTGTACGACCTCAGCCGATCGAACTCGCTTCATACCTCGACGATGCGCGAGAGCTGATCGGGGCTGTGTTGAGTAAGCGAATTCAAATCGGTGTTGAGGTGGCGCCTGGAACTCGGCCTATCAAGGTCGATATTGCCGAACTGGAACTGGCTTTGATCAACATGGCCCTGAACGCGCGTGACGCAATCACTGGGACGGGTCAGGTCTGGGTTCGAGCCCGCAATGCGGGGCCTGATGATGGACTCGTCAGCAGTGCTGGTCCGTATGTGATCATCAGTTTTAGCGACAGCGGGCACGGCATGACGGAGGAACTGACGGAGCGCGTTTTTGAGCCGTTTTTCACCACAAAGCCGATGGGTAAGGGCACCGGCCTGGGTCTGAGCCAGGTGCATGGATTTTGTGTGCAAGCTGGCGGCACGGCACGGCTGGCAAGTTCGGATGGCTTGGGCACGACCGTGCAGCTGTTGTTGCCGGCCTGTGAGGAGCGTGCCACGCCACAGCCGACCCGGGTGCCGCTCAGCGGGTCGGGACTGCTCGGGGCGCGCGTGCTCCTGGTTGATGACAACGATGAGCTTGGCCGCATCACGGAGGCATTGCTGAACTCATTCGGATGCGTTGTCGATAGAGCTCGCCTGGCGCGGGAGGCCATGGATCTCTTTGATCAGGCAGAAAGTTATGACGTGGTGCTTTCCGACGTTGTAATGCCTGGTGAAATGGACGGCGTAGCGCTCGCACGCTGGCTGCGCGAAAGACAACCCGATTTGCCTGTGGTGTTGATAAGTGGCTTCAGCGAAGCATTGACCGGCGCTCAAGACTTCATTGTGCTGCGCAAGCCCTGTGCGCCTGCTCAGTTGCTGGAGACGCTCAAACGTTCAATGAAGGATCGTCCAGCTCGGTAACGAACACGGCGTTGACAGGCATGCCAATTGCCACCTTCGTTGCCTGCATCAGGTCGGGGTATGAAACTGTCAATGGATAACGTGACCACTTTAAAAACCCCAGACCGGGCACTTTGGGGACGAATGCTCCTGCTAGATTCCGCTTCCGCTTCCGCTTCCGCTTCCGCTTCCGCACCCAGCCTTGCCCTGTGGATGGGTTCAGGCCTAGTCATGATCGGCTTCTTGGTCCCGTCTTTGCTATTGCTGGTGTGGTGCTTGCCGCAGGCAGCACCTTGCCAATTTCAATTGCGGGAGTAGGGCAATGAACCGTCGTTCTTTGTGCCTGGCTTTGATCGCTATCAGTTGCGGTGCCGCCCGCAGCGGCATCGTCACACCCGAACATAGTGCCGTGCCCGGTTTGCCGCTTTTGATTTCCGCTGACGTAGGGGAATTGCTTGTGTGGCTTGAGCGAACGGGCGACCATCAGGGCTTGCCTGTGGTCGTGGTCGATAAGCACGCCGCACTGCTTTGGTTTTTTGACGGGCGCCTGAATAAATTAGGGGGCACGCCCGTGCTACTCGGACTAGCGCTTGGCGACGAGTCAGTGCCCGGCATCGGCACGAAACCGCTGGCTGAAGTCAAGCCGGCGGAGCGCACCACCCCGGCGGGTCGGTTTCTGGTGGAGCCTGGTATCAATGCGCAGGGCGAGGACGTCCTGTGGGTTGACTACGACAACGCTGTCTCAATGCATCGGCTGCGTATATCCAGTCCTCATGAACGACGCGAGCAGCGTATGGCTTCGTCAAGAGCCGCAGATCACCGAATTACTTACGGATGTATCAACGTCCCGCCTGAGTTTTATAACAAGGTACTCCATCCGGCATTGATCGACAAAGACGCACTTGTGTATGTCTTGCCAGAACAATCGCCACTTGCTTTGTGGCTGGATCGTTTGGGCCAAAGACCCGGACCCTGAACTTGGCGCGAAACTGAGCCTGACGCAGATGGAAATTGAGATCGTGAAGCCACTGAATAGTTTCAGGCCTTCAATTTCGGTCTTGCCGTGTTGGGCGTGGGCGATGCGTTTGGTCGCGGCGCATAGCGTCAGTAGCAAAGACTCCTTTGGCCCCGATACGGCTCGGCGCTATTGGCGTTGCTGTTGCCGTAACTATTTCCTTTCGGGCCGCTGGCGGTGCCGGTAACCATGCGGCCATTGTTGCTGGTGCGGCCCTTTTGCCGTCGGATTCAGAACTGCTGCCGACAGGCATACCGTTGTTGTAGGTGCTCGGTCACCATGACGCGGACATGGTGCGCGTCGCCCGGCCTCAGCAGCTTTCGCCCAACCGGCTCTTCCTAGCCGCGCCGATGCGCTCGCCCTATATCAGCGGCTGAAGCTGCACGTCACTGGCAGCATCAATGCCGGTTATGGTTTTTACGTCGGCTGAAAGGGCGCCCATCGCAGACCTTGGGCATGCGACTTGCCCATCACGCTGCACCTTTAACCTTGATCGGAGATTGCAATGAACCTCATCATTTGGCTTGTCGTGGGCGGCTTGGTCGGCTGGGTCGCCAGCTTGATCATGAAGACAGACGGCCAGCAGGGTCTGATCCTCAACGTTGTGGTCGGCATCGTCGGCGCGGCAGCGGCCGGTTGGCTCATTTCGCCGCTGGTGGGCGTCGGCACCATCAACCAAGACCAGTTCTCCATCGGTGCGCTCGTCGTGTCCCTGCTTGGCGCGCTGTTGTTGCTGGCCGTGGTGAAGCTGTTCCGTCGCTCTGCCTGAGCAGGCGCCGGCAAGCGCTCTTCTTCCACCGCTCTACCCACTTTTTCACACCGTCAATTTTTCAAGGAACACCATGACTACCGTCCAAGACAATCAGAAATTCACGCCAGCCTCCACGGATTCATCGATCAACAAAGACCTCGATTCCACCGTGGATCGGGTGGTGCAGGGCGCACACGAGACGGTTGATCGTCTGGCTGACGCTGCGACGCCTGCCATCGGCAAATTGCAGGATCACCTGAACGCTTCGGTCGATGCGCTCGGGGACAGTGCCGGTCTGGTGGAACAACTCGGTGAAGACGGGGTTGCAAGCCTGCGCGCGCTGGTCCGCGAACACCCGCTGGCAGCACTGGCTTCAGCCGCCGCCGTGGGCCTGCTGATCGCCCGACTGTCCCGCTGAGCGTCATCTGCCCATGACCACCATCCGGGATGACGGTAGCGCGGTGCCGCGTACAGCGGCAACAGACACCGCGAGCGCTGCTGCAAAGGGCGCCTCTCAAGCCGATCATCAAGGCGGACCATCATCCCGGGAGCCGACCTCTGCCAAAGCGGGGACCACGGCCGACGAGTCGCTGTTCTCGCTGCTGAAGGGTCTGGGCAGCGCGCTGCGGATGGGTCTGAAAGACCGTGTCGAACTGCTGGTGCTTGAGTTGCGGCGTGCCCGTGGCGCAGTCTCCAGCCTGTTGCTGCTGGCTGCGATCTCTCTGGTGCTCGCAATCGGCAGCTGGCTTCTGCTGGTGGCAACAGCGGTGATGGGCCTCATCGCGCTGGACTTCAGCTGGGTCGCCGCATTGGGCCTGTTGGCCCTGGTGCATGCCACCGGTCTTGCAGTTGCCGCGCTGCGCATGCGCCGGCTGGCCCATGTGGTCGGCCTGCCTGGCACCCGCTGCCACCTCACGCACCTGCTGGGTCCGGGCGAAGAGGACTTGGGGGACGCGGAAAACTCGGCAGCAGCCCGGCAAGGTTCTGGCGTGACAACGCCGGCTGCAACGTCGAGTCCCGGCGCTCCGGGCGTGGCGGGCGTGGCGGAAAGGCGCTGACCATGAGTACGAATAATTCTTCCTCTTCTTCTCTCGATGCCCGCATCCTGCGGGTGGAAGCCCGTTTGATGCGTCGCGACGCTGATCTGCAGCAGCGGTTGATGAACATCTCCCAGCGGCTGCGGTGGCGGCCGAAGGCGACCCGAATTGCATGGGGACTGGGCGGTGCGGCGGGTGTGGTGGTGCTACTGCGTGCCTTGCGGCGCCGGCACAAGATGAAGGTGGTCACCTCAGCGGGGCGCACGACCGACGGGGCAGCTGCGAGGACGGATGCAGCGGATGTGGCTGGGCAGCTTCCGGGTCTGCTGCAGGGTGCGCTGCCCTTCCTGCCTGCCCGCTGGCGGGCCCATCCGCTGATGGCGCTGGCGCCGCTGTTGCTCGGCGCAGTGAGTTCGCTCGGTATCCCGTTGATGCGCTTGCTGGCGCCTCGCCAAACATCACGCTCGCCTGCTGAACGCCGGCGTCGATCAGCGGACTGATCGCCGTCGCTTTGGCCGGTATTTGTTCGGGCTGGCCTGGCGAAGCCGGCGCAAAGAACTAGGCGTAGTGCGGCTGCTGACCTGTTTGTGAAAGCAGGGAGGTCCACTGACCATCGATGCGCGCCCACACCGCATGCGGCGCCCGTTTCTTCTGGGGATGCGAAAAACTCAAACGGGCCATGAAACCGTGCACCGCCGTGAGCAAGGCCTGGAACGTGGGTCGGTCCCCGGTGCAATGGCTGCGCGGAATCACCAGCCCTACGTACTCGGCTTTATCTTCGAAATGCATCCGCAGGTTCACCACGATCGCCAGATGGGTGCTCATGCACAACTCGACCTTCAAGATTTCTTCCGCCGCCATCAAATTGCCGGTGGCACCGGGGGGCACGGGGAGGGCGGAAGGGGTGCCGAGATGAGCGGGGATCGGTCTGGAAATGGGCATCGGAGATTCGGTTCTCATGGAGAGATTTTCTGTTTTCAGCCCAGTGCGGCATGTCGTCTTTCCCAGACTCGCCTTGTAGGACACCGCCTGATGAGCGCTGAAAGGCTCACGCTGCAGGCAGGCTGATCGCGACGGTGGGGCGACGACTGTGAAGTGACATCCGTCTCGAATGCACTGGACACGGAACTTGAATGAATATACTGTATGGGCATACAGTAATCGATCTTGAACCTGCTCATCCCGCCATGCACACCCTCGCGCTCTGGGACGCGGCACTTCCGCCGCCGCCCAGCCCACCGTCACCTTTGCAAAACGCAGCCATGCCCGCGCTGCGACAGCTGCCTGCGGACCTCGCCAGTTCCATCTGGCGGGCGGATGAGCTCGGGCAGTCCACCTCGGCGGTGGTTTCCAGCGGTTTCCCGGCCCTGGATGCCGAGTTGCCGGGCGGCGGCTGGCCCTGCGGCTGCTTGACTGAAGTTCTGCAGGCCCAGCCTTCGCTGCTCGAATGGCGCTTGATCGGCCCGGCCCTGCGTGCCATCGTCGCCGCCGGTCAAACGATCATCGTCGTTGGCCCGCCCAAGCACCCGCATCTGCCAGGTCTGGCCCATCTGGGCATCGACGAGTCGCACCTGGTGTGGATTCAGGCCAAAGCTCCGTCGGAACGCTTGTGGTGCACCGAGCAACTGGTCAAGGCCAACGCCGCCGGCGCGCTGATCACCTGGCTGCCGCAGGCCCGCCCTGAACAGCTGCGCCGCTTGCAGGTTCTGGCGCAGTCCTGCGACGGCCCGGTGTTCGTCTGCCGGCCGACTGTCGCCCAGCACGACCCGTCGCCGGCCCCGCTGCGGGTTGCTGCCAGCATCGATCTCGACTGGCAGCTCCGGCTTCAGATCATCAAACGCAAGGGCCCGGCCCTTGAGGGCAGCCTGCTGCTGCCCTCCATCCCCGGCGGGCTCCATCATGTGCTCACACCTCGTGTGATGCGGCCCAGCCAGTTCGTCCGTTCCAAAGAAGTTATTCACCATGCTCTGGGCAGCCCTGCGCCTCAACCCGACCTCATCGCCGTCCTCCCCAGCCACGCCCTCCAAAGCGCCGCCCTGCGTCCCGCCTGAGGCGCTGGCCGGCGTCGCCGTCTGGTGCCTGCAGTTCACGCCCCGCGTGACGACGCTGGAGGGCGAGGCGGTGCTGATGGAGGTGGCGGCCAGCCTGCGCCTGTTCCACGGCTTGGAAGCGTTGCAGGAGCGGATCAGCGATGAAGCGCCCGACCTGGGCGTCGCATCGATCGCCTGGGCACCGACGGCCTCTGCTGCGCTTGTGATGGCGCGCTGCGGCATCTTCGATCTCGGTGATCACACGCTGCAGCGGGTACTGGATCCCTTGCCCTTGTTGGCGCTGTCCGCCGCCGCCCTGCATCAGGAGACGCTGACCCGGGCTGGCATCAACACCTTGGGCGAACTGCGCCAGTTGCCGCGCGGTCACTTGGGCCGGCGCTTCGACGCCGCGCTGCTGAACGGGCTCGATCAGACCTATGGCCTGCGGCCTGAAGCGCATCAGTGGGAAGTGCTGCCGGAAACCTTCAGCACCCGTGTCGAGTTGATGGCCCGCGAAGAACACAGCCCGGCGCTGCTGATGTTCGCGCGCCCGCTGCTGATGCAGATGTGCGGCTGGCTCGCTGCCCGTCATGCGGGTGCCTCGGCCTTCACCTTGTTCTGGGCACACGATGCGATGCGGTCCAAAGACGCCGGGCTGGGCGGCGAGCTGACCATCCGTACGGCCGAGCCCATCCGCGATCTCGAGCATTTCGTGCGTCTGCTGGCCGAGCACCTGGCCAAGACCAGCTTGCTCGCGCCGGTCGGCGAACTGCGCCTGGAAGCGCTGGGGGTGGCAGCGCTCAAAGAAGAAACGGCATCGTTGCTGCCGGAGACAGTGCGCGCCGGAGAGTCGCTCTACCTGGTCCTAGAACGCATCGCAGCCCGGATCGGGCCAGAGAACGTGATGCAGCCGGCCGCCGGCGACGACCATCGCCCGGAATGGTCGACCCGTTGGCTGTCCGCAGCGAAGCGTCGTGCGTGCAAGCCTGAGGCGGCGCAGCAGCTCCCACATCCGACCTTTCTGCTGGAAGCGCCGCTGAAGCTCGCCGTGCGCGACCACCGGCCGCATTACCAAGGCCCACTCGAACTGCTGATCGGCCCGGACCGTGTCGAAGGCGGTTGGTGGGACCGGGTGAGCGGTGCTGATTTCGCGCATCAAGGCACCCGCAACGTGGCGCGTGACTACTGGGTCGCGGTGAACGAGAGTGCCGGGGTGTTGTCGATCTTCCAGTCGCGGCTGGATGACGGCGAAATCGCTTGGTATCTGCACGGGGTGTTCGCCTAAGTTTTGCTTCAGGCGGATGGATCATGGCTGTCATTCCTCCTTATGCTGAGCTGCGTTGCCTGAGCAACTTCAGCTTTTTGAAGGGCGCGAGCCGGCCTGAGGAACTGGTTGAGCGGGCCAAGCAGCTGGGCTATTCCGCCATCGCGGTGACCGACGAATGCAGCATGGCCGGCATCGTGCGGGCCCATGTGGCGGCCAAGGAGCACAGCATCACCTTGCTGGTGGGCAGCCAGTTCCAGGTCGAGTGCGCCTTCCCGTTCGTGCTG
This sequence comes from Burkholderiales bacterium, assembly GCA_038327205.1. Lineage (GTDB taxonomy): Bacteria > Pseudomonadota > Gammaproteobacteria > Burkholderiales > Burkholderiaceae_C > Paucibacter_A. Next base: position 13,078 of record JBBQKT010000001.1, read on the forward strand.
GTGGTCTACGCCTGCAATCTGAATGGCTACGGCAACCTGTGCCAGTTCATCACCGGGTTGCGGCGCAGCTCACCCAAAGGCACTTACCACCTCGACCTTGATGCCCTGCAGGCGGCCAACCTGATCGACTGCGTGGTGATGGCCTGCCCCGAGCGACACGCCACGCCCGAGCAGCTGCTGCAACTCGCGCGCTGGCTGCTGACCCACTTCATTGGGCGCTGCTGGCTCGGCATCGACCTGCTGCGCCGCAGCGATGACGAGATCCGTTTGCTGCGCCTGCGTGAGGTCAGCGCGCTGACCGAGATCCCGCTGGTCGCGTCGGGCGATGTCTACATGCATGTGCGCAGCCGCAAGCCCTTGCAGGACGTGCTGACGGCCACGCGGCTGGGCAAGCCGCTGACCGCCTGCGGCCGGGCGCTGGAGGTCAACGCCGAGCGCCATCTGCGCACGCGTGGCCGGCTGGCGCGCACCTTCCCTGAAGCGCTGATGCACGAGACCTTGAAGGTCGTCGCGCGCTGCGCGTTCAGCCTGGACGAGCTGCGCTATCACTACCCCAGCGAGGTAGTGCCGGATGGGGAGACGCCATCGAGCTATTTGCGGCGCATCACCTACGAAGGGGCGGGACGGCGCTGGCCGGACGGCATCCCCGCCAAGGTGTCGAACCAGATCGAGCATGAGCTTGAGCTGATCGCGGAGATGAAGTACGAGCATTACTTTTTGACCGTCGCCGACATCGTCCAATTCGCCCGCTCGCGCCACATCCTCTGCCAGGGGCGCGGCAGCGCGGCCAACTCGGTCGTCTGCTACTGCACCGGCGTGACCGAGGTTGACCCGGCGCGCATGAGCGTGCTGTTCGAGCGCTTCATCAGCAAGGAGCGGGCCGAGCCGCCCGATATCGACATCGACTTTGAGCACGAACGGCGCGAAGAAGTCATCCAGTACCTCTACAACAAGTACACCCGCGAGCGTGCGGCCTTGACCGCCGTCGTCATCTCCTACCGGGTGCGCAGCGCCCTGCGTGATGTGGGCAAGGCGCTGGGCTTTGATGAGGCGGCGATTGCCCCGGCGGCGAAAAACCACAAATGGTTTGACGGCATGGAGGTCGATGCAGAGCGCCTGAAGGAGGTCGGGCTCGACATCACCGATCTGGCGGTGCAGCAACTGCTGGCGCTGACCCGGCAGCTATTGGGTTTCCCCCGGCATCTGTCGCAGCATCCGGGCGGCTTTGTGCTGACCCAGGGGCCGCTGAGCCGGGTGGTGCCGATCGAGAACGCCTCCATGCCCGACCGCACCATCGTGCAGTGGGACAAGGACGATCTCGACGCGATCGGGCTGCTCAAGGTCGATGTACTGGGCCTGGGCATGTTGACGGCGATCCGCAAGGCGCTGAACCTGGTGAGCCAGCAGGTGGGCTACGACTTCGGGCTGCACGACATCCCGGCAGAAGATTCAGCCACCTACGACATGATCTGCGAAGCCGACACGGTGGGCGTGTTCCAGATCGAGAGCCGGGCGCAGCGCTCGATGCTGCCGCGGCTGAAGCCGCGCTGTTTCTACGACCTGGTCATCCAGGTGGCCATCGTGCGACCGGGCCCGATCCAGGGCGACATGGTCCATCCCTATCTGCGCCGCCGGCAGGGCAGGGAGGCGGTTGTGTATCCGAGCGAAGAGCTGCGGCTGGCGCTGGGCCGCACCCTGGGCGTGCCCCTGTTTCAGGAGCAGGTCATGCAGGTGGCGATGGTGGCCGCCGGCTACAGCGGCGGCGAAGCGGACCGGTTGCGGCGCGACATGGCAGCTTGGAAGCGCAAGGGTGGGCTGCAGAAGCATTACGCCCGCATCGTCGACGGCATGACCGAGCGGGGCTACGAGCAGGCATTTGCCGAGGCGATCTTCAACCAGATCAAGGGCTTCAGCGAATACGGGTTCCCGGAATCGCATGCGGCGTCGTTTGCGCTGCTGGTCTATGCCTCATGCTGGCTCAAGAAGCACCACCCGATCGAGTTCGTCGCCGCAATGATCAACTCGTTTCCGCTGGGCTTTTACTCGCCCAGCCAGCTGGTGCAGGATGCCAAGCGCCACGGTGTTGTCGTGCTGCCGCCGGACGTGATGTTCAGCGATGACGACTGCACGCTGGAGCCGGCCGGCGGCGTGACCGCCGTGCGGCTGGGGCTGCGGCTGGTGAAGGGGCTGAAGAGCGAATCGGCCGAAGCCATCATGCAGGCACGGGCCGAGCAGGTGTTCGACGACGCGGAGGACCTGGCTCGCCGCACCGGCCTCAATCAGCAGCAGATGACGATGCTGGCCTCGGGCGATGCGCTGGCCAGCCTCAGCGGGCATCGACGGCAGCAGATGTGGGATGCGGCGGCCCAGCGGGCAACCCCGCCCTTGCTGCGCGATGCGCCGGTGCATGAAAGCGTGTTGGAGCTGCCGCAGGCCCCCGAGGGCGAAGAGATCGTTTTCGATTACGCGTCGCTGGGGCTGAGCTTGCGCCGCCATCCGCTGGCCCTGCTGCGGCCGCAGTTGACGGCGCTCAAGTTGTCGAGCGCGGCGGAGCTGCATGCGATGCGCAACGGGCGGGTGGTGCGCGGCTGCGGGATCGTGACGATCCGGCAGCAACCTGAGACTGCGAAGGGGACGGTGTTCATCTCGTTGGAGGATGAAACCGGCGACATCCAGATCATCGTGCGCAAGGAGATCTGGCAGCGTCAGCGGCAGGACATGCTGCAGGCCAAGCTGCTGGCGGTGCGGGGCATCTGGCAATCCCAGGACGGGGTGCACAACCTGATCGCGGGGTTTTTGGAGGATCTGACACCGCTGCTGGGAAGGCTCCGCACAGGGAGCCGGGACTTCCATTGATCAGGCAGGCTCTGCGCCTTGCATGGGCAAAAAAATGCCCAGGAGCCTCACGGCTGCTGGGCGAATTCTCAGGTGCGTTGGGGAGGAAAGAATGTGCCACCCGAGAGGTATCCAATTTAGCGGGTCCGCCTAACAAAGCGGTGTAGGACATCGCCGTGATCGCAGAAAAATTGGCGGGATCCCAACGAAAAATCGGCTCAGCGTCGCACGCTCCACAGGGGCTTCACCACGGTGCTGGTGCACATCAGCGCCGCTGCGGCGCCCATGGCCAGGGGCAACCCTGCTGGTGGCAGGACGGCAAGAACCGCCTGTCTGCGGTGCTGCCGCGCGATGAGTTCGAACGTCTGGTCAGCCTTGGCGTCATCCGCAACGATCCGGTGCCCTGAATTTGGCGATCAGAGTCGGACTGCAGGGCTGCCGACCGTTTTAGAGTGAGGTGAAGTCCCAGCCCGGCTTTGCTTCGGACACTGTGCGGGCACTGCGTTCCGCCATGGATGCCGTCGTATCGCCACCGACGGCCTTGCTCATGCCGATCGAGATGCTGACGCGCCAGCTTGGTCGTTCGGGCCAAGCAGCATCGACACATGGGCCAGCGTGACAGGTACGCTGGCCTCCCGTCGATGCCCCCTTCGGCCGAGTCTCCCAATCGGGCATCAATGAAAAATGTGCTTGGCGCGTATGGACTGGCTTGAGCAACTTACATCGGGTCGTGTCGCATCACCTTGTCAGGCGTGTACGGCAGGCTGCGCAACCGTGTGCCCGTGGCATGGAAGATCGCATTGCAAACGGCTGCAGCGACGCCAACTAGACCAATCTCGCCCACGCCCTTGGCACTCAGGCGGCTGACGACCCGATCATCCTCATCGACAAAGATCACGTCGATCGCATGGATGTCGGCGTTGACGGGGATGTGGTACTCAGACAGGTTGTGATTCATGAAGCGGCCAAGCCCATGGTCGGCCTTGGTGTCTTCATGCAGGGCCTGCCCGATGCCCCAGACCACTGAGCCGACGATCTGGCTGCGCGCGGTTTTGGCACTGATGATGCGACCGGCCGCAACAGCGCTGACCACCCGCGTGACACGGACGATGCCGAGCTCTTCATCAACCTTCACTTCCACGAACACGGCCGAGTGGGTGGCGCGGGTGTAGCTGCGCTGCTTGAGCAGGTTGGGCAGCAGGAGGTGCTTCACTTCGATCTGATTCTGACCGGCCGCCCGCATCAAATCGCCCAGGCCGATGCGGTGGTCTTCTCCCCCTTCGAACGGGTAGACCAAGTGGCCGGATTCAAAGACGACTTCTGCCAGCGTCGCGCATTCGAACGGCGAGTCGTCCATCGCCTGCGCAAGCTTGAGCAAGCTCTTCTTCAGCTTCTCGCAGGCCGCATCCACGGCCGAGCCCACCGAACTGACCGTCCAGGAACCGCCCTCCAGCGGGGCGGTAGGCAGGCTGGAATCACCGAGCACAAAGGTCACCGCTTCGAGCGGCAGGCCCAGCGAGGCCGCGCCGATCAGACTCATCGCCGTGTAGGTGCCGGTGCCGATGTCGGAGGTGGCGCTGCTGAGCACCAGCGAGCCATCCGCGTGCAGTACGGCGCGCACATTGGCGTAGGCCTGCATGGCGTCCCAGACGCCGGTGGCCATGCCCCAGCCGACCAGTTCACGGCCCTCGCGCATTGAGCGGGGCTGCATGGCCCGCCGCTCCCAGCCGAAGCGGGCAGCGCCCTGCTCGTAGCAGGCACGCAACTCCTTGCTGGAAAACGGCTTGTCGGCGTTGGCATCCCGCTCGGCATAGTTCTTAAGACGCAGCGCCAGCGGGTCCATGCCAAGCTGGTAGGACAGCTCATCCATCGCCACTTCGATCGCGTGCACGCCGTGGGCTGCGCCGGGCGCCCGCATGTCCAGCGGGGTGTACTGGTCGAGCGCCACCAACCGGTACTTGAAGCGGACGTTCTCGCACGCATAGAGCTGGCCCGACCAGTTGACCGTGACCTCCACATAGTCCTCAACGCGCGAGGTTTCGGCGATCGCCACATGCACCAGCGCGCGGAGGCGGCCGTCGGCGTCAGCGGCGAGCTTGACGCGCTGCCAGGTCTCGGGTCGATGGCCAAAGCTGAACATCTGCTGGCGGGTCAATACCAGCTGCAACGAGCGTTGCGTCAGCTGCGCACCCATGACGCACAGCAGGGTCTGGTACTGGGGCCGCAAGCCCGAGCCGAAGGCGCCGCCGATGAAGGGGTTGCGCACCGTCACCTCGTCGGTGGACAGCCCCAGCGCGTGGCGGATCAGCAGCGCGCTGTTCTCCGAGCTTTGCGTCTTGTCGTAGACGGTGAGGTGGCCGTCGTCGCCGATCAGCGTGACCGTGGCATGCATCTCCATCGGGTTGTGGTGCTGGACCCCCGCGTAATACTCGGCGTCGACCTGAAAGGCGGCCGCCTCGAAGGCGGCATCGGCATCACCCCGAGCGTCCGGCGGGGGTGAGAAGCCGGCCTTGAAGCCCTTGGGCGCATGGGCCTCACCGAGCTTGTCCAACAAACAGGTTTCGTGGGCTTCGCTGTCGTAGGCGATCTCGACCAAGCGCGCGGCATAGCGCGCCTGCTCGAAGGTCTCGGCAATCACCAGGGCGACCGGCTGGCCGCTGTAATAGATACGCTCGTCGTGCAGCGGCCTGAAAGGCTTGCCGCCGGGCGAATCCATGTCCTTGTGGAACACCCGCATCGACCGCATGGTCGGGCGGTTTTCATGCGTCATTACCGCCAGCACGCCGGGCACGGCCAGGGCGGCGGCAGTGTCGATGTGGGCGATGCGGCCGCGGGCCACAGTGCCGGACACCACCACGCCAAAGGCCATGCCGGGGGCCGAGTGTTCGGCAATGTAGCGGGCTTGGCCGGTCACCTTGGCCAGGGCGTCCACGCGAAGGACGGGCGCGCCGATCTGAGGTCTGGCGATCGGCTGCGAGCTTACCGACGTGCCATCGACCGTGGCCTGCACGCGGCTCAAAGGGGATTCATTCATGTCATGCCTTCTGCGGCTGCACGCTGGTCTGCCGGCATGCCCAAGGCCATTTCAAGCGCGCGCACGATAGCGAGCCGCGCCAGCGGAATCTTGAAGTCGTTCTGGCCCTGGCCCACCGCCTGTTCCATCACCGTTTGGGCGAGTTCGGAAAACACAGCACTGCAAGCCGGTCGACCGACCGACGCCTGTTCCGCCGCACGGTCCCGCCAGGGTTTGTGGGCAACACCGCCGAGCGCCACGCGCACATCTCGCAGGTGCCCGTTTTCGTCCAGATCCAGCGCCGCCGCCACCGACACCAAGGCAAAGGCATAGGACTGCCGATCACGCAGCTTCAGGTAGGCCGAGTGGGCCGCGAAGCCCTCGGCGGGCAGTTCGATCCCGGTGATCAACTCGCCCACCGCGAGGGTGTTGTCCAGATCGGGCCGATCGCCGGGAAGGCGGTGGAAATCCTGCATGGCAGTCGTCCGCTCGCCCCGGCTGCCGCTCACATGCACCTGGGCATCCAGCGCTGCCAGTGCGACGCACATGTCCGAGGGATGGGTAGCGATGCAGTGCTGGCTGGTGCCCAGCACAGCGTGCAGCCGGTTGAGCCCGGTGCGGGCCGGACAGCCGCTGCCGGGTTGGCGCTTGTTGCACGGCACGCCGACGTCATAGAAGTAATAGCAGCGGGTGCGCTGCAACAGATTGCCGCCGTTGCTGGCCATATTGCGCAATTGGGGTGATGCCCCCGCCAGCAGGGTCTGCGACAGCAGCGGGTAACGCTCGCGCACGAGCGGGTGGTAGGCGGTATCGGCATTGCGGGCGAGGGCGCCCAGCAGGAGGCCGCCGTCGGCGGTGGGCTCGATTTGGTCGAGCGGCATCCGGCTGATGTCGACCAACTTGACGGGCCGCATCACGTCTTCCTTCATCAGGTCGAGCAGGTTGGTGCCGCCTGCGATAAAGCTGACTTCCCGCATGGCGCCGGCTTCGAGCAGCGCGTCTTCAACGGTTTCCACCGCGGTGTAGTGAAAGGGCCTCATCGCGCTTTTGCCTCAGTGCCAGCCCCAACAACTGACGCTGCCAAATTCGGCTGCGCCTTGGGCCCGAACATGACCGAACTCACGGCCTCAAGAATTTGCGGGTAGGCGCCGCAGCGGCAAAGATTGCCGCTCATCAGTTCGCGCACGTCATCCACCGACCGGGCCTGGCCTTCCGCGATCAGTCCTGCCGCCGAACACAGCTGGCCCGGCGTGCAATAGCCGCACTGCAGCGCGTCGCAATCGATGAAAGCCTGCTGCAAAGGATGCAGACCGTCGACCTTGGCAAGGCCCTCGACCGTGGTGACCGAGCGGCCTTCCTGCATCACCGCCAGGGTCAGGCAGGCATTGATGCGCCGGCCGTCGAGCAGCACGGTGCACGCGCCGCACTGGCCGTGGTCACAGCCCTTCTTCGTGCCGGTGAGATCGAGTGTGTTGCGTAGCAGGTCGAGCAGGGTGACCCAGGGCTCGACCTGCACCGTATGCGCCTGTCCGTTGACCGTCAGGCGCACCGGCCGTGCGGGGGGCAATCCGGCTTCTCGAGCCACTTCGAGGGGTCTGGCAAGGTCATTCAAATGGGGCCTCCAAAGTGGTTCGTGAAGTTGTGACCGGCACCGAGCGAGGGTCTGAAGCCCGGTGCCGGCGATGCCCGGTCAGCGGTAGACGTTCTGACCCTTATTGCCTTTCCACTGGTCTTCCAGATAAGCCGCGTCTTCGTCATTGCGGGCGTGCACACCCATCAAGATGCCGCCGTTCTTGATGCCTTCTTCGTAGTCCTTGACACGCTCTTCGGGCATGTTCCAGCCGATCAAGGCGCCGACCAGACCGCCGCCTGCTGCACCAGCGCCAGCGCCAGCAATGGCTGCAGCCAGCGGGCCGGCCACGACCAGGCCGAGGCCTGGCAGTACCAGGCTCGTGCCAACGGCAGCGATGGCCGCGGCGATAGCGCCCAGCGTGCCGCCGATAGCGCCGCCGATGCCGGCGCCTTCAGCGGCCTTGTTGCCCAGTTCGGTCTCGGTACCGGCCGTGGCGAAATGGCGCTTGCGCGTCTCGTCCGACATGGCGAGGTTGACGTCATCGCTGGCGTAACCGCGGGTGCTGGCGGCGCCGTAAGCGGCCTCGGCACTGGCACGGTCGGGGAACAGGCCGGTGACGAGAGGGCGGTTGTTTTTGGTGTTGGTGGTGTCCATGAAGGCTCCTTGGGTGGTGGTGGGTTGCTGACTTACTGACGATCAGGCTTTGCGGGCCTGTTTGAACGCGATGGAGACATCGCAGACGAGACGGCGCCACTGGCGGCGCTGCCCATTTCTCGCGCCTTGTCAGGCGCGGTCGGCCCTGTTCGCACGACCGTGGCGGTGTCCGAACGAGGTACGGCTTTTTGACTGGCCGAGGCCGCCACCTGCGGGCTGAGGCCAACGCTGGTGGTGGGCGCAGAGGCCGCCGAATTCGGGCTGGACTGCGCCATCGTTGCGGCGCTCGCGCAGATCAGCAGGGCACCGACGGCGCTTGCATAAGAGGTGCTCTTGAGCATTAAATATTCCCTTCCTTCAGTGAAAAAATCCAAACAAAAACCCCGGTGCTCAGATCACCGGGGGATCGACTTCCCGTGCGAAATGGCGGTGCTGAGCGAGCGCCGCAATGAAGGCGTTCACGCCCTCGCTCGGGTCTTCCGCCATCAGCACACCGGGATCTGCGGCGCCATCCAGGAGCAGGCCGTCGATGCCTTGCGCCTCGAGCAGCAGCCGCGCCCCGCCCAGCGCCAGCAAGGTTTTGCAATGCCGGTATTGGTTCTGGATGAACTCGGCTGCCTGCCCGCTGTTGGCCAGCGTTTCAATCGCGGCTTCGCCGTCGGCCAACACCAGCCCGTCGAATACCACTGCGGGAGAGTTCTCCATAGAGGCGTCCGCTTCCAGGGTCTCTCCGTCCGCCGTGCGCACGCGCCCGACGCGCAAGGCGACGATGCGAGGCACCGCCCCGGCATGCAGCAGCGCGGCCTGCACCGCCTCAACGCCTGCAGCATCGACCCCGTCGGCAATCAGGATTGCCACCTTGCGGGTCCGGATGCCGCCTGCGCCGGGACGGGCCAGCAAGGACAGCGCCGCAGACACCTCAAGCTCGGCAACTGGCGGTGTTTCTATCGCGCAGGGCAGCGGTGCGGGCACATCCATGCCCAGACCATCGGCGACGCGCTGCGCCAGCTCATCCGAGACATTGGCCAAGCCCGCCAGCATGCGTTCGCGGATCGCTGGAATGGTCAGCTTGCTAAGCTCGAACCGGAAGCCGCCGACGATGTGCGCTTTTTCAACGTCGCTCTGGCTGTTGTAGAACAGCGTGGCCTGTTGGTAGTGCTCGGCAAATTTTTCGGGCTTGCCCCGCACCTTGTCTTCGGCCACCGGCTGCGGGAAAGACACGAAGCCCTTGGCCCCGGCCTGGAACGGGCAACCGCCGCCGATCGAGTTGGGCTCGTACGCCACCCGGCCCCGGTGGATCGCCTGCCGGTGCTGGCCGTCACGCTGGTTGTTGAAAACCGGCTTGACCGAGGCATTGACCGGGATCTCATGAAAATTCGGGCCGCCCAGGCGGCTGATCTGCGTGTCCACATAAGAGTGGATACGGCCGGCGAGCAGCGGATCGTTGCTGAAGTCCAGCCCCGGCACGATGTGTGCCGTGCAGAACGCCACCTGCTCGGTTTCGGCAAAAAAGTTGTCGGGGTTCCGATTCAGGACCAGTCTGCCCACGGTCTGAAGCGGCACCAACTCTTCAGGGACGAGCTTGGTCGCGTCGAGGATGTCAAAGCTGAAGCCGTCGGCCTGCTCTTCGCTGAAGACCTGTACCTGCAGTTCCCATTCGGGGTACTCGCCGGCTTCGATGGCCTCCCAGAGGTCGCGACGGTGAAAGTCAGGATCAGCACCAGCGATCTTGGCCGCCTCGTCCCACACCAGGGAATGGGTGCCCAGCTTTGGATTCCAGTGGAACTTGACGAACATCGACTCGCCGTCAGCGTTGACGAAGCGAAAGGTGTGCACGCCGAAGCCCTGCATCATCCGGTAGCTGCGTGGGATGGCGCGGTCGCTCATCACCCAGAGCAGCATGTGTGTGGATTCGGGCGAGAGCGAGACGAAATCCCAAAAGGTGTCGTGGGCAGACGCCGCCTGCGGCATGCCATGGTGCGGCTCTGGCTTGACGGCGTGAACCAGGTCCGGGAACTTCATCGCGTCCTGGATGAAGAACACCGGGATGTTGTTGCCCACCAGATCCCAGTTGCCTTCGTCGGTATAGAACTTGACCGCGAAACCGCGGGCATCCCGCGCGGTATCGACCGAGCCGCGTTCCCCCGCCACGGTAGAAAACCGGACGAAGGTCGGTGTGATCTTGCCCATTTCGGCAAACGGTGCCGCACGGGTCAGATGCGGGATCGGTGCGGTGCATTCAAAGAAGCCGTGTGCGCCCGAGCCCCGCGCGTGCACGATGCGCTCGGGAATGCGCTCGTGATCGAAGTGGGTGATCTTCTCGCGCAGGATGAAATCTTCCAGCAGGGCAGGGCCGCGCAGGCCTGCCTTGAGGGAATTCTGGTTGTCTGCGACGGGCACGCCCTGGTTGGTGGTGAGCATCTGTCCGGTCGCATCGGTACGCACTCGGTCCAGCGGGCCATTGCCTGGGCTGACACCCTGAGGCGAGATGCCAGCGCCGGTTTTGCCGGAGCCGTTGGTCTCGCTGAGCGTGCTGCCACTGACTTCAGGCGTCGCTGGTGCTGCGTGCATGCCCTGCGGCGGATTGACGGCGCTCTCGCGGCCGAAGTCGTTCAGCTTCGCGGGGTTGTGCGGCAGGGCAGCGACCAGCGCCTGGACGTCGCCGGCCTTGCGTGCCAAGGGGTCGGTCGGATCGCTCGCGGGATGCGACACCCCGCTGCTGGTATTGCGCGCAGTCGCCTTCGCGGCAACCTTCTTGGCCGGCGCTGGGGCGGGCGCGTTTGACTTGGGCATGGTGCAGACTCCTCATTGGGTGGACTGCACCAAGGTGGCAATCGGTGTGCCACGGCAATCGGCGGCGGGCACGACCTGCAAGAACGTCTGGGGGGTGCTGTGCCGGGGCCGTCGGGCCGTCCAGCCAACACTTGCGAAGCACTTGTGGCGCCGCGAGGCGGCAAGTTTTACCGGACGGGCGCAACAGGCGCCTGCTGTGCGTCTTGCTCACCCAGGATCACGCCCAGCAGAGGGGTCATCTTGAAACCAAGCTGAGCATGGGGACGTCAGCGCGAAGTTCGATGACAGGGCAGCGATGTACTGACCGTCTTACTCCCCTCATGCCGCGATGTTTCAAGCCTGATGAAAATGGCAATGCAACGTCAATGAACTGCGGCATATGCACGGGCATGCGCATTGCTCGCGTGAATGTTTTCAGAAGCGGTTTTCAGGAGCGCATCACCATGAGCAAGGACATCAACAGAGACGGCGAATACCGGGGCGTGCGGTTCAGGCTTGAGGCGCAGGCGGTGGCACAGGCGGTGGCACAGGGTCTGCCTTCTGGCGAGACCTTCATTGGTCACTACGCGCTGTTGGTCCCACCCTCGCTCAGCGACGACTCCGGCTCGGTCTTGCCGCTACAGGGTGTTGATGACCTCGCTCATCCGTCGATAGACAGGGCCTGGTCGACAGAGAACGAAGCACTCAACTACGCCACTGAAGCGGCTCACAGCGCCATCGAGTTGTTGCTTGACGGCCGCACTCAAGGGCAAGGGAGTCACAGCGTCGCTTCACAGCGTCGCCTGGCCGGCGAATAGGTGCTGGGACAGAAAAGGGATAACGCAAGCGGCCACCGGGAATTTGTCACCCTGGTGGCCTGAGGTGGTTTCAGGCAGCAGCCTTCTTGCTGGCCTTGGCCTTGGCCGTGGCACGGGACGGGGCATCGATGGGCAATGCATGCTCTTTCATCAAGGCCAGTTTGCGTTGGGACAAGGCTTCGCCGAGGGCAACCAGATCCAGGTCCGTCTTTTTCAGCTTGGCGAACATCTCGCCCTCCTCTTCCTTGACGTGATGGTTGATGTATTCGCCGAGCACCTTGACCCGGGCGTCGTAATGCGGATCGTTGGAAGACGAACTGTTGATCTCGGCTATCAGCTGTTTGGCGCTGGCGTGCTCCACATCGGCTTCATCGACCAAGTCGGCATCCTCGCCCAAAGCTGCGCGCGCAGGGGGGTAGAAGAGTTCTTCTTCGATGGTGGCGTGGACGGTCAACATGGCACAGATGCGCTGCGCCAATTGCTGCCGCCGGTTCGCCGCGGCGTCTGCTTCGACCAGGACTTGGTAGTCTTTGAACAGGGCTTTGACGGCTTTGTGGTCCGCCTTGAGCAGGGACACGGCGTCACGACTTGCGCTTCGGCGCGCAGGGGCGCTGGATTTTTTTGTTGCTGTTTTTTGGGTTGCTGGCATGGATGCCTCCGGTAGCTGAGGGGCCGGACTTGCCGGTGATCCAACGGTGGCAATCAACATGCCTGGCGCCGTTGTTCACTCCCCGGTCTGACCACTTTGGGCCATCTCCAGCAAGTCCTGTATCACCCGCACGACTTCATCGATGCGCACAGGCTTTAGGAGATGCCGGTCGAAGTTGGCTTCACTCGCGCGATGGGCATATTGCTCGGGCCCGAAGCCCGTCAACGCGATGGCGGCCATGCTGCCATTACGCCCGCTGTGCCGGAGCTTGTTGATGAGTTGGTAGCCGTCCATCACCGGCATGCCGATATCGCACAGCAGGACGTCGAAGTGATGGGCGGCAGCCAGAGTCAGTGCCTGCTGCCCGCTGGCGGCGGTCAACACCGTCGCGCCCTCCAGCTCCAGCAGCACCGAGAAGATGTCCAGGGTGTCGACTTGATCGTCCACCAATAACAAACGCAGGCCAGCAAGCGGAAGGTTCGTCACGGAACGCTTAGCGGGAGGGTAGTCCACGTCGATCGTGAGTCAAAGGCATCTATCGGAAGACCTGGGCTTTAGTGGAACTGCCCCTGCATTAGATGGCAGGGGCAGCGACATCAGCCTAATGTCAATGAACGAACAGAGCAATCAAAATGATGATCGGGATGGGAATGCCGAGAAAAAGCAAAAGCAGTGATCGCATGAAAACTCCTAACTGGGTGAATGAATGGATGAATGGATGGATGAATCAGAGGTCGCGTTGACGACCGCCGTACACGGCGGCCAGGCTCGCTACGAAGGCCCCGATCAACAGCGACACAAACAACCACAGTGCGGTGTATGACGATGCCTTGCGCGCCTTGTCTGCCGCGTCGCGGGCCGCAACCTCGGCTTCTTTCAACGTGGCCTGGACTTTTCCAAACACCTCAGTGACACGCTTTTCAGCCTCCGCCTGTGACAAGCCGGTGCGCTGCGCCACCAACTGCCCAACATAGCGGCTGTCTTCCGGGGTCAAAGCGCCAGCTCGCAGATCATTGATGAAAATGCGCGCCACTTCGCCACTGCCATTCGCCGAAGTCGTTGCCGAACCCGCCGACGATGATGAAGAACCCGAGGTGGGTGATGCGGCTGAAGGCGCACTGGCAACCTGTCCGGGCTGGGCCGATGGGGCAGCTGTTCGGAACAGCGAATCGATGCCGTAGTTCAAGCTCAGCTGGCCAAGTTCTGAAGCTGTATTTCCTTCACTGCCTGAAGTCGCGCCCGCCGCACCACTGGCTCCAAAGGCGGCAAGGCCACCTACCGCCGTCGAGGCGGCACCCCCGGCTACAGCGGCGCCCGCCTTCGCACCGGTGCCAAGAATTGACCCGATCGCTGACGTCAACACCGCCGCGGTGACCAGCGTGGCCACCGCCCAGGCCAGGAAACCGTGCGCCGTGTCCCGAAAGTAGACCTCGTCGGTGTGCACAGCGGCCCACTTGGTCCTGAGCCTACCCGCGAGGTAGCCGCCCATGCCGGATGCCGCCACTTGGGTGAGAGTGATCCAGATGATGGTGGAAACGCCGATGGTGGTGGCACTCGCCCCCGACCCCGCCCAGGGCGAGATCGATGACAGCCCCAGGCCAGTTCCAAGGATGAGCAGGATCATCGAAAGCGCTGCCGCGCCGGCAGCACCGGCGACGATGGCCCCCCAAGAAACGGCAGAGGCCGTTGCGCCGGGCACGTCGCCGTCGTTTGATACGACAGCGCGGCTTGCGAAGGCGGTGCCTGGAGCCATTGGACTGTTTGTGTTCATGTTGTTTTCCTTTTCAGTGAGTGTTGTTCATTCGCGGGAAGCGCCAAAGAATGTCCCGGCCCTGTTGACAACACGACTGGGCAAACCGCGTGCCCAGGGGAGGGCGGTCACGCTGCAGATTCGCGCTCAGCCACCGAACGGGGATCGGCCGACCACACGTCGATGACGAAATCTGCTTCGACGTGATGAGCAAGAACCGGCAGGCGGAGCCGCGCACCGAGGATCTGATGAACGACATCGCCGGCGTGTTCACAGCCTTCAATCGGCGCTCGCCAATGGCAGGCCAGGATGACCCCCCAAGGCGTCAACGATTGCAATGCCTTGTCCGCCAAGCTCAATAACAACGGTCTTGAGAGGTAGTAGCCCAGCTCGCTCACCACCACCAGGTCAAACTCGCCTTCGGGCCACTCCAGCGGCGTTGCCAGCTGCCGCACATCGACCTGGGGCAGCGAAGCAAGGCGCCGCCGAGCCAGCGCAACCGCAGCCGCTGCGGCGTCGGACACGCTGAGCCTGTCGCAGCGGGAGGCCAGCGCGGCCGACAGTTCACCGTTGGCGCAACCGGGTTCGTAGGCACGGGCGTAGCGGCGCGAGGGCAGGCTCGCCAGCGTGAGCTGGCGCTTTCGCGCTTCATACCAACGTGTGCGAAAGGCCCAGGGGTCATCGCTGGCCTCAAACATCTGCTCGAACACCTTGTTTTCCATTTTGGCGCTCAGGCTTGAAGCTGCCAGGCCGGTGCGGCCTCGGCAGACAAACGCTCACCGAGCAGCTGGAAATCTCGCTCGGCAAGGCTCTGCCGCGTGTACACGGCCAGGTCGGCAGCCATCCGGGCGAAGCGGCGATTGCGGCAGAACGGCGTCGCGCCCAGGGCACGCCCCACTTCATCCATCACGAGGCGGGCGCAGTTGTCCGCACTCTGGCGCGCCCGCAGGGCAGGGATGAACGCATCCGCATGGGGCGCGCTGTCGATCCACGCCGCTGTCTCACGCAGCAGCGCTGCCGTCTGGTTAAGCGCCATATCGACCTTACCCAAGGCTGCAGCGCGGAACGCAACTTTGCCGAGATCCGGCGAGCCCGCCACTGCCCGGTGCAGCTCCGAAGCAAGCGCGACGGCCCCCCCGAACCAACAGGCCGCGATGCCGGCGCCGCCATGCATGAAGCCGGGGCGGGCTGTGTAGTCGCCCTCGCCGCCAAGCGTTTCCCCGTGTGCGTCTTCAAAGCTGACATCCATGCTGCCGCTGTCTGCCATCCCGATGGCCTGCCAGGCTGAAGCATCGACCGACACGCCGGGCTGCCGCAGGTCGGTCGTCACCAAATAGGGTCCGCGACCATCGGCCAGCCAGGTCGTCACCAGCGCATGCGTCACACTGCGCGCGCCGGAGCACCAGTGCTTCACCCCGTTCAAACGCACGGCTAGGCGATCACGCCCTGGCCCCGGCGCTGACAGCATCACCCGCCCCCCCGGTGACTCTGCGGCCCACACCCCCCACACGTTCAATGTTTCGGTCAGTTCATCCGCTTGCCCGCTGCCCAGCTCATGGAGGATGGCCAGCGCGTCGGTATGGCCTTCGAACAGTTTGACCAGGGACAGGTCGTGCGATGCCACCTCGCAAAGTATTTGCCAGCGTTCAAGCGTTCGCCCCAGCGCCGGCAAGGGCAGGACGATGGCTGGGTTGTCGACCAGGCTTCGGAACTGCTCATGCAGCGGCGAGTTCGGGTCCAGTGCAGCCAGGACACGGCGCACCGTGGCAAGCGGCCCCTTGCTCATGACGACGCCGAAGATGTCGTGTCCGTTGCCGATGCCGTTGCCGATGCGGGTGCCGTCCCTGCCTGCTGGCGCGGCGAACCGAACAGGGGCAAACGTACGGCGAACATGCTGCCCAACCCGACGCCGGCGCTGCGTGCCTCGGCACTCCCACCGTGGCGCCGCGCGAGGTCTTGAACCACGGCGAGTCCGACGCCCATGCCGGGGATGGGCCCGCTCCGCTCTTCGCGGGTGAAAAGCTCAAAGATGAGCGGGATGATGGCGGGCGAGATGCCGCGCCCGTCATCCTCGACGCGAATCACTGCCATCTCCTCCTCGACGGTCACGCTCAAGGTGATGTGCCCGCCCGGCGGCGTGAACTTGATGGCGTTGGAAATCAGGTTGAGCAGCATCTGCTGCAGCCGCAGCGGATCGGCGCTGATCCAGATGGTCTGCAGGGGCAGCACCACCAGCAAGGACAGGCCGTTGCCCTCGGCAGTGCTCATCAGCCCGTCGGCCGATTCGCGCAGCGCCTCGTTGATGCTCACCCTCTCCATCGCAATCAGGTGATGGGCTCTGAGCGCCCGTGCACCGTCGTTCAAGTCATCGACCAGACCCTTCAGCAGGCGCACTTGCCGGTCGATGATTTCGCAGGCACGGGTTCGCATCGCCGCGTCGTCCGACTTCTTAAGCAGGGCAACCGCCGAGATGATCGGCACCATCGGATTGAGCAGTTCATGGGCCACCGAGGTGGCCACCCGGTCACGACGCTCGATGTCGGCGGTGCGAGCCCAAAGTTGGTTCTCCAGGGCAAGGATATGGGTCAGCACATCGGTGCGGTCACGAACGATCTTGCAGAAGGCGATCAGCTCGCCGTCCGCCTGCCCACCGTCGCCTCGCTGGCGCACCGCGGTCAACACGCCGCTGGCCCAGAACCGGCTCAGGTTCTTGCGAACGTGCCATCGATCATCTTCCGAACGCCCACTGGATCGGGCGATGGCCAGTTCCTGCTCATGCATGCCGAGCTTCACGTCTTCCTCGGTGAAGAGGGCCGAGAAGGGCATGCCCAGCGCTTCCTGCTTGGTATGACCGAAAAGCCGCTCGGCGCCGCCCAGCCAATCGGCCACGGTGCCATTTGGGTTCAAGAAAATAATGGCCACATCCATCTTGCCGTGCAGCAAGGCGGTCAACCATTCGCGCGTCTGCTCACTCAGCGTCGGCGGTGTTTCAAAAGGGTGGTGATCGTTCATGGTCTTTGCAATGGCAATCGGTGGACCTGAACGGCTGACCAGCACCCAACGCCGCACGCCGAAGGACTTGTTCGATTGGTATCGCCGGGTGATGGCGGGCGAAGCCCGGCTCTGAGCATCAGGCGCTCGACCGCGTGGCGGCCGATGCCGATGCCGCTGCCGCTGCCGATGCGTTTGCGTTTGCGGACGCCGTCAACTGTTCCGGCACGAAGACATGCTCAAACGGCCCCAGCCAATGGGCAAGTGCCGACGCTGGCAACACCGGTGCGGCGCCATCCGCGTCGCGCCGCAACTGGCTTTCATGGGCCCGCACCGCATGGGCTTTGTTCTGTTGGTCGATCGCACCCAGGGCGACCCGGCGCAGCCGACTCCAGGGCACCCGCGCTTCGTCTGGTGCAGCCCATTGCCACATCCACACCGGGTATTCGAACAGGCTGCACTGCCGCCGTTGACAGGCCAACGCGGCTGCCTGGCCGGTGGCCTCGTGATCAGGGTGGCCGTCATGCCGCCAGGTCGCAAAAACTACATCAGCGGGCGTCAGCAGGTCGCTCAGCAGCTCGGCCAAGCGCCCGCCGTGCGCGCCCACTGCACCATCGGGCAGGCCCAGCCGGTGCCCCGCGCTGCGCGCGATCCCAAGACGTTGCCAGCCCTCAATGCTTTCGGAGCGACGATGCGCGGCCAGGGTCGCAGGGGTCCACCGGCTTGAATGCGGATGGCTCGCCTCACCGTCGGTCACGGCCACGATGAGCAGTTTGCGTCCCTCCGAAGCCCAGGCACTCAACAAACCGCCTGTGCCCAGCAACTCGTCATCAGGGTGGGGCGCGACCACCACCGCCCGGGCGCCGACCGGCACCAAGGCGACCGCTTCGACCGGGGGCAGACAGCGGCGCGCGAGCCAGTCGCTCCAGTTCGGTCCTGCAGGGCTGAGTTGGTGGTCAGGGGCCATGGCAGAAAGCGGCAATTCACGTGCCTGAAGCGCAGTTTTTGCCGCAAAGCCTTCTGCAAGAACTGCGGATGCCATCGGTAAAAGGCCGCCTGGCAAGCCGTTTCCCCAGGGCGGGGCAGGTTGGCGAACCCGCGCTCGAAAGCGGCATGAACGTTGCGATAAGAGCTACATCCCTTGCTGTTGCAAGCACTCTTGACGCGAGAGACACCGCCCATGAACAGCCAGTCGCTGAGATTCGACACCCGCCTGAACCAGGCCATGGCACCGCGCCTGCAGTACGCGGTTCGGCTGCTGCAGCTCTCGGCGCTCGACTATGAGCAGGAACTGCAGGAACTGGCCGCCAAGAATCCGTTTCTCGAGCTCGATGATCCCTTGCCGCAGGCGGGCGCAACGGTCAATGTCGACGCCGAGTCGCTCAGCCAAGCGTCCACCACCGACGATGACCGGCTTTCCGCCCACGAGGACGCGCCCTTCGAGGCCCTCGGCAACGAGGCCGAAATGGAGGGGGCTGACGGCTTCGATACCAACTGGTCATTGGAGCCCGGCAGCAGCCGCGATGGCGCGAAAGAATCGCAGGTCAGTGCGCTGGACATGGTGGCCTCGGACACCGATTTGCGCCAGCACCTGCGCGGTCAGGCCAATCTACTGCGCCTTTCGGCGCGCGACCATGCGCTGGTTTGCGCCGTGATCGAGTCATTGGACGATGACGGCTATCTTCGCGTTGCGGCCGAAGACATCGAAGCGCTGGCTGGGCTTGATTCGCCGGCAGATCCGGCCGAGATGGGCACCGCCGTCAGGCTGGTTCAGTCCTTCGATCCCGCTGGCGTCGGTGCACGCACGGTGGCCGAATGCTTGTTGCTGCAATTCGAGAACATCGATGCCGGCTTGCGGCCCCTGGGACGCGCCATCCTCAAAGACCACATCGACGCACTGGCCCAACGCGATGTGCTGGGCATGGCTAAGCTTCTCGGCCACCCGGCTCAGGATGTGGAAGCTGCTTGCGCCGCTTTGCGCCGTCTCGATCCCCGGCCAGGCTTGCGCTTCGCGAGCCCGGACTTTCACTACGTCACGCCGGATGTCTTTGTCCGCAAGGTGCGGGGCAAATGGGTGGCACAAATCAACTCGGCCGTGGTGCCAAAGCTGAGCTTAAACCGCAGTTATGCCGAACTGTTCCAGCGCCACCAGACCGCCGCCCATGACCAGATGTCCAGCCACCTGCAAGAAGCGCGATGGACATTGCGCAATGTCGAACAGCGTTGCTCGACCATCCTCGCAGTTGCCCAGGCGATTCTTCGGCGCCAGTACGGCTTCTTCGAGCACGGGCCCCTGGCCATGAAACCGCTGGCGCTGCGCGACATTGCCACCGAAGTCGGTGTTCATGAGTCAACCGTTTGTCGCGTGACGAACAACAAGTACATGTCGACGCCTTCCGGCATGTTCGAGTTGAAGCAGTTCTTTTCGCGGCCCATGGCCATGGCCGGCGGCGGAGCTTGCTCGCCCACAGCCATACGTGGTGTTCTTAAGGCACTTGTTGACGCAGAAGACGCGAACGCACCGTTGTCCGATGTGGACATCGCCTACCGGCTTGAACGTCAGGGCTTGAAGGTCGCGCGGCGCACAGTGACGAAGTACCGGCAAATGCTGAGCATTGCACCTGCTGATCGACGCCGGACCTTTGCGGCAAGCACTTCCTGAGAGCCTATTTCTGCGGGTGATTTGCAGCGGCGGTGGTCGGCGCCGCTCACTTAACGGAGGCTGCCGAAAGCGGAGCTTTCCAACTCCGAATCGCGGCCGTTCTCCGATGGCACGGTTGAATACTCTTTGAGCCGGTTGTAGAGCGTCTTCAAACTGACACCCAGGGAAGCGGCGGTACGCTCCCGTTGGCGTCCGTAATGCTCCAGCGTAGCCAGGGTGACGACCCGCTCGATCTCCGCAAGCGACATGCCGATTTCGATGTTGACCGAGGGAACTGCGCCACTCGTCCTTGGTATGGCTGATTCCGAATGAGGCAGGCATTCATCGACGATCGTGTTGTCGAGCGCCATCACATAGGCGCGCTGCACGATGTTACGCAACTCCCGCACATTGCCTGGCCAACGGTAATTGGCAAGGCGCGACAGGGCTTCTGGCGCGAAACGTTTTGCTTCTCCCTCCCGGCGCGCAATCTCGTCGAGAAAGTGCTCGGCAATCAGGGTCACATCCTCGGCGTGGTCCCGCAAGGCAGGCATCTCGATCGGAAAAACGTTCAGACGGTAAAGCAGGTCTTCTCGAAGTTTTCCGGTGGCCACCGCCTGCATCGGATCCCGGTTCGACGCCGCGACGATGCGTACATCGGTCTGCTGTACCTGCATCGAGCCGACCCGCATATAGGTGCCGGTTTCCAGCACGCGCAGCAGCTTGACCTGAAGATCCAGCGGCATCTCGGTGATCTCATCCAGAAACAGCGTGCCGCCATTGGCTCGCTCGAAGAAGCCCAGGTGCTGACGCTCGGCGCCGGTGAAGCTGCCTTTCTCGTGCCCGAAGATTTCGCTCTCCATCAGATTGGGCGAGATGGCACCGCAGTTGACGCCCAAAAAGGCACGCGAGCGGCGGCGGCTGAGGTCATGGACCGTGCGGGCGACGAGTTCCTTGCCGGTGCCGCTTTCGCCGGTGATGAAGACCGAAACCGCCGTGCCCGAGACCCGGAGAATTTGCTGGTAGACCCGCCGCATCGCGGCAGATCGGCCCCACAGCAGCCCAAAGTTGCCCCGCTTCTCCAGCATTTCCAGCATCTGACTGCTGTCGGCATTCAAAGTCGACGGCCGCTTCAGGCGTGACAACACCGACGACAGCTGCGTGGAACTCAAGGGCTTTGTCAGATAGTCGGCGGCGCCCAGGCGCAGCGCCTGCACCGAGGTCTGCACGCTCGCACTGCCGGTGATGAGCACCACCTCCGCACTCGAGTCGGTCTTGATTTCTTCAATCAGCTCAATGCCACTGCCGTCAGGCAGTTGGACATCGAGCAGCACCACATCAGGCTTGCGAAGGGCAATTTGTCGACGCGCATCGGCAAGCGACCCCGCGACGGCAACCGAAAACCCTTCGGCAGAAATCAATGCGGCCATCATCTCCGCTGCATCTGCGTTGTCGTCGACGACCAGTCCATGCCGCATATTGGGTGAGCTCCTGTTTCTGACTAAAGATGGATTGAATCCATCGAATTTGCGGCCTTCATCGACTCGACACCCGTGAGTTGGATGTCAATCAAGTCCTGCCGCAAAGTTTCTCCGACGGCGCGGGATCGGGCAAGCTGGGCACGCCTGAAGTCGGTGTAAGCCTCGTCCTACGCCGACTGCCTCAGCCCGGCATGCCGTTTGCCACCCCGGTCTTCATGAGACAGGATGAACATAAGTGCGGCACCGCAGAGACTGCCTTAGCGCCCCCCGACAACAGCGTTCGGCATCGGCCCGGCGATGTAAGCGATTCGTCGCCTGACGAAGGGAGCCCATTCGACTCCTTCTGGATGGGTGGATTCGAAGGCGCCGACCATGTCAACGGGCTTGGCGCGGAACTCGACATGGCCCGCGCCAACGGGCATCTCGATCAACTCGAGGCCGACCACGCCCGGGCAGCCGCTCTGGGGATTGGCTGCATTCGCGAAAGCATTGGTTGGCGGCTGTGCGAACCAAGCCCCCATGTCTTCGATACCGAGCGCGTGTTGCGCATTGCCCAAAGTGCGCGGCGCCACGGTCTGCAAGTCATCTGGACGTTTATGCATTACGGCACGCCGCCCGATGTCACCTTGCTCGACGACTCATTTTGCGATCGCTTTGTGCAGTTTGCCGTGGCAATGGCGCGCACCGTCGGCCCGGTCGGCGCACGGCCGCCGGTTTACAACTTGATCAACGAGATCAGTTTCCTTGCCTGGGCGGTTTCAGAAACCAACCTGATGCATCCCTACCGGAGCGATCCGCATGAGCCGCAGCGCCGTGTCGTCTCAGGCTTTGACGTCAAGCGCCGGCTGGTGCGCGCTACCTTGGTCGCCACAGCAGCGATCCGGGCAATTGATGCATCAGCGCGGTTTTTGCAGGTTGAGCCGGTGATCCATGTCACCGCGCCCGCTAACCGCCCCGATTTGGCGGCGCTGGCCGCCGACGTCGACGGTTACCAGTGGCAAGTCTGGGACATGCTCGCGGCCGGCCGCGAGACCGCGCTCGGGCAACTGGTCGGGGGACTCGACCTGGTGGGCCTCAACCACTATCACTGCGGGCAGTGGGAGGTGGGAACCCAAGCCCGACTCGATTGGTATCAACGAGACCCTCGCCGGCGCCCGCTTTCCTCCCTGCTGGTCGAGGCCTGGAGCCGCTACCAGAGACCGCTGATCGTGGCGGAAACCAGCCACGTCGGTGAAGGGCGTGCGCAGTGGCTGCATGAAATTGCCTCCGAAGTCACTGATGCACGGCAGTTGCAAGTGCCTGTGCACGGAATTTGTCTCTACCCGCTGGTGGACCGGCCTGACTGGAACGCAGCCACCCATTGGCACCGCAGCGGACTTTGGGATGTGGACGAGCGCATCCCAGATGGGCCTGCAGGGCCGAACGCCGCAGCGGATGACCTTCCGCTGCGACGCGTCCTCAGTGTTGAGTACGCCAGGGCGCTGCGCCTGTGGCAACAGATTTTGCCGACCTCTTCAATACAAAAAGGAACTCCTATGAAATGCCTGATCGTCTTCTCCCATTTGCGTTGGAGTTTTGTGTTCCAGCGCCCCCAACACTTGTTGTCGCGTTTGAGCAGGCACTACCGCATCATCTTCATTGAAGAACCGGTTCACACCGAGGCCGAGGCTCGCCTCGACCGCATCGTCCAGGGCCCGAACATCGAAGTCCTGGTGCCCTACACGCCGGTCGGTGCCGCCGGCTTCCATGACGATCAGCTGGCCACGCTGGAACCTCTGCTCAGCGATTACTTTGACAAGCACTGGATCGAAGACCCAATCGTGTGGTTCTACACACCGATGGCGCTGCCCCTGCTGACGATCGTCAAACCAGCGGCCGTCATCTACGACTGCATGGACGAACTCTCGGCTTTCAAGAATGCGCCGAGGCAGCTCCGGCAACGCGAGACTGCGTTACTTAAGCGTGCCGATCTTGTGCTCACGGGTGGCCCCTCTCTTTTTGAGGCCAAGCGCCGTCTGCATCACAACGTTCACTGTCTGCCGAGTTCGGTCGATGCTGTGCATTACTCGCCTGATCGCCTCGATATGGGGAGTGCACCGGCTCATGATGCCCGCCTGCTGCAGGACCACATCGCGTCGCCGCGGCTCGGCTACTTCGGTGTGATCGACGAGCGCTTCGACGTTGATCTGCTCAAGCTGCTGGCGCAGGTCCATCCGGACTGGCAGTTCGTCATGGTGGGCCCGGTCGTCAAGATCGATCTGGTCGATCTGCCGAACGCCGCCAATATCCATTGGTTGGGCATGCAGGCCTACGAGCGGCTTCCCTATCTGATGGCCGGGTGGGATGTCTGCCTGATGCCGTTTGCCATGAATGAGTCGACCCGCTTTATCAGCCCGACCAAGACGCTGGAATACATGGCCGGTGAAAAACCGGTGGTCAGTACGCCGGTGGGCGACGTGGTGGCCCTCTACGGTGAAGCGGTCCGTATCGCCGCTGCTGGCCCGGACTTTGTCCTGGCCTGCGAGGAGGCGATGGCAGAGAGTTCCGGTGAGCGGCAACAGCGCGTTGCTCTGATGCAGACGAGCGTTAATCAATCGTCGTGGGATCGAAGCGCCGCGCGCGTGCACGATTTGATTGAAGGCGTGCTTGAGGATTCACATGCTCAAGCTGCTCCGTCGACCTTCGCGAAGTCTTCAGATTCGGCACCTGTGGCTGCGATGGCGCGCCCAGCCCGCGCAGCTTCCGCAGGCTGATCAGTCAATCTAAGTCTTGGAGAAAGCGGGCTGCGCCGTGACCAAGTGGCGCAGCTCGCGAAGCGCTTCGTCCATCGGTACTGTGGCTTTGAATGAGCTTGAAACGAGCCCAGCGCGTCCCCAGTAGCGTTCGATGTCGTCCCACAGCTGGCCAAACGAGCTGCAGCTAGACACCCTCGTCGACAACCATCTGCAGTCGATGCCTAGCAAGCGGGCCAGTTCGGTACCAGCGTTGTCTCCGCCCTCCAGCGCAGGCGAGCCAGGCGCTGAAGTTTCACGCCACAGCGCTCGAGTGCGACGCCGCATCGCCCAGTGTTGCAGCTCAATCTTGGGGTTCACGACGGGCGGGTAGGCATCAGCCGATGCATGGCTCGACCAGGCTCGAAGCTGCCAAGACAGCCCCACTTCGACCCGCCCATCAAGCCGTGCCGAGGTATGTACATGAACGCGTGGGCAGTGACGGACGGACTTGTCTTGCAGGCGCAGTGCGCGCACCAGCGCCTCGTCCTCCAGGTAGTGCACCAGAGGCAGGCCCCCGACCGCACGGTAAGCAGCGGCGTTGACAGCCAAGCTCGCACCGAAGTGCTGGTGATGACGGGGCCATGGGTCGAAGGGATCCGGGTCCACCAGACTTTCCAGGCGCGCCCGCCAGCTGCGATAGCTGTCGTCCAGTCTCATCAATTGCTGCGCCATCGGTGGCAGGGCATCGTCCACTTCAGCCACAATCCTGCCGCCCACGGCGTCGGCGCCTGCATCGATGGCCATAAGGTTTGCAAACAGCCAGTCACCAGCCACACAGGTGTCGGCATCGGTGCTGCAGATGACGCCCTGCACAGGACAGGACTGCAGCAGCCGGGCGGAGGCGATTTCCATCAGCGCACGCCGGGCCCGGCCGACGTTCGCGAGGGCTGGCGGCCAGCGGACTTCAACGACATGAATGGCGCAAGCCTTGCAGCGCTGTGCAAATTCGCGTGCTCGCGCGGCGGTGTCGTCCGAGCAGTTGTTTGCCAGCACGATCACTTCGTAGGCTGCGGTGACCCCGCGCTGCGCGGCGATCGCCTGCAATGCGCGCGGAAGCAGGGCTGCTTCATCGCGCGCCGGGATCACGATCACGCAGCGAAGGCCCGCCTGCACCGGATGAAGAACCGACCAGTCGACATCGCCGTCCTGCCTCATCAGAGAACGCGCTCGGCGGTCACGATGCCGAAGGGGAGGTCAGCTCGGTGGCGCTCGCTGTATTTGCTTTGTGTGCACTCAATCGCTTGAACGCGGTCAACGCCTGACCCACCACCTGGTCCATGTTGTAGTAACGGTAGGTCGCCAGACGGCCGACAAACGTGACATTGGGCTGAGCCTGCGCATCGGCCTCGTAGCGCTCATAAAGGGCCGCATTCTGCGGTGTGGGCACCGGGTAGTACGGGTCGCCCTCGTTGCAGGGATATTCGTAGACGATGGACGTGCCGGCGTGCGTCTGCCCGGTCAGATGCTTGAACTCGGTGACCCTGGTGTAGGCATGATCATTCGGGTGGTTGATCGTCCCCACGCTTTGGAATTGAACATGGGGGACATGGCGGTGCTCGAATCGGATGCTGCGGTAGGGCAACTTGCCGTACCGGAAGTTGAAGAACGCATCGACGGGGCCCGTGTAGATCATGTGCTTCCAAGGCAGCAGATCCACTACCTCCCGGTAGTCTGTGCTCAGCATCAGCTTGATGTTCGGATGTGCCAGCATTTTTTCGAACATCCGCGTGTAGCCGTGCAGCGGCATCGCCTGGTAGGTGTCGGTGAAATACCGGTCATCGCGGTTGGTTCGCGTGGGCACTCGGGCCGTGACGCTCGAATGGAGCTCGGATGGATCCATGCCCCACTGCTTTCGCGTGTAGCCGCGAAAGAACTTGTTGTAGAGGTCGCGCCCCACTTTCGACACCACCACGTCTTCGGACGTCGCCACCCGGTCAGGATGCTCCGCCACCGATTCCAGCCAGCTCTCCATCTCAAACGAGGTCAGGCTCAGCCCATAAAGACGGTTGACCGTATCCAGATTGATGGGCATGGGCAGGTTCTGACCATCAACACTTGCGAGCACGCGGTGTTGGTAGGGGCGCCACTCGGTGAACTTCGACAAGTACTCGAATATATCCGCGGAATTGGTATGGAAAATATGCGGGCCATAGGGGTGCACGAGCACGCCGTTATCGTCATAACGGTCGTAAGCATTGCCGCCGATATGGGGTCGTTTGTCGACAAGGAGCACCCGTGCACCGTCGACACGGGCGAGACGTTCTGCCAGCACGCAACCGGCGAAGCCGGCGCCTACGACGAGGTAGTCAAAGCCTTGCTGACCCGGTATCGCCGACGCTGCTGCGAATTTAAGACTGTCACTGAGTTTGTCCATGCTGTTTGTGCCGCGAAGTGGTTTGAGCTTCAACTCTTTGGGCAATCGGCGTGCGCGTCATTGCGCCTCGTTGGCTGGGATTTCGGGAAAGATTTACCGAATCGGCCAGTGCGAGCGGTTTTGACAGTGGAGAGGCGCGTGGCCTGAAGCGCATTGGGGATCGTCGGCAGGTCTACCGATGTTGCCGGCGTTGCCAGAATGACCCGCATGAGACTGAGGCACCCATGCATCGTCGACCTGGGGCTGAGCCGAAAAGCCCTCACCGGCAAGCGTTGCAAATGGAAACGGCAGGGGCAGTCCAAAGTCGGCGGCGTGGTTCAGTGCGGCGACGGCGCCAACACGATGGACGTCCGATCTGTTGGTCAACGCAGCGATCGAACCATGCTTTGCGCCGGGGAACGAGCGCGTCAATTGCGCCTCGAAATCTTCAACTTCATCTCGCTGATGCAGTGACGGCGACGTCGTCATCGACTGTCCCAGCATCTGATCCGCGCTGCACTCGGATAGGCCTTGCCCCGCTGCGTTCGAGCGCATGAAAGCTTGCCGTTGCCAGGTGATTCAA
Organism: Burkholderiales bacterium; assembly: GCA_038327205.1. Classification (GTDB taxonomy): domain Bacteria; phylum Pseudomonadota; class Gammaproteobacteria; order Burkholderiales; family Burkholderiaceae_C; genus Paucibacter_A. Next base: position 39,965 of record JBBQKT010000001.1, read on the forward strand.
GGCTTCGCACTGCCGAGCGCCGTATCTGCGTCGCTCTCGGTGGACGCCCCATAGGCTTCCGGGGTGAATGCACCTTCGCAAAATAATAAGACGAGGTTCTGTCCGACATTTCGGCGGCGGTTTGAGCATGTCCAGCGCATGACCAATCGGCTAACCTTGCCGCCATAAATATGAGCAGGTCTCAGCCTCGCAGGCCACTGAATATTCGCGGCGTCACTTGGCAGTGATATTGAGATTCACGACTGGCATTTGCGGGTGTGGCTGAAGTACACAAGCGCAAGCGCCCGACTACCCATCAACACCCATGCAAAATTTTCTGTTCAGTTGTCCGGCTGACTCTGTTCCCTGCCGACGGGGTTGGATTTGCTGCACACGCAGGCGCTCATGAAGAGTGCCCGGTATCCCAACCGTTCTGACGAAAGTGCGCATTTGATGAATACAAAGATAGAGCGGTCGCGCACTGGAGTCGCAGGCTTGGACGAGGTCTTGCAAGGCGGCCTGATCTCTGGGCGCTTGTATCTTTTGGACGGAAATCCTGGTGCTGGAAAGACCACGCTTGCGCTGCAATTTCTTCTTGAAGGCGTGAACGCCGGCGAATCCTGCCTGTACGTCACCTTGTCAGAAACACGGGAAGAACTGCTGCAGGGTGCGGGGTCGCATGGCTGGTCATTGGCAGGCATTGAAATCGTTGAGCTGATAGCGGACGAGAAGGGACTGGACGGCCAAGCAGAGCTCACCATGTTCCACCACGCCGAGGTGGAACTCACCGAGACGACTCGCAAAGTGCTCGATGCCATCGACAGGGTGCGCCCTGTCCGTATGGTTCTCGATTCTTTGTCGGAGCTTCGTCTGCTGGCACAAAGTTCATTGCGCTATCGCCGCCAGATTTTGGCGCTGAAGCAATTCTTTATCGGCCGAGGCTGCACGGTTTTGCTGCTGGATGACCGGACTGCGGAAGGCCCTGACTTCCAACTGCAAAGCATTGCCCATGGTGTCATTTCGCTCAACCATCGTGCGCCGGCTTACGGTAGAACGCTGCGCCAACTGCAAATCGTCAAATTTCGAGGCAGTGACTTCCGCAGCGGCTTCCATGATTTCGCGATCCGCACTGGTGGCCTCAACGTATATCCCCGATTGAAGGCCGCCGAGCATGCAACCCCCTTTGAACGCAAGCCTCTCGCCAGTGGCGTCGCCGCCCTAGACAAGCTGCTCGGTGGCGGTGTGGATAGCGGCACGACGACGCTGCTCACAGGTCCGCCCGGCTGTGGCAAATCAACGGTTGCGGTTCAGTACGCCACGGCAGCCGCTGAGCGAGGCGAGCATGCTGCGGTGTTTGCTTTCGACGAGTCGCGCGCCATTCTGTTGTCCCGCATGAGCGGTCTTGGAATTACCGTTCCGGAAGGCCGGGGCCCTGGCGAAGTGTCGATCCGCCAAATAGACCCTGTTGAGATTACACCGGGAGAGTTTGTCTATTTGGTGCGCCGAGCGGTTGAGCAGGATAGAGCCCGGGTGATCATCATTGACAGCCTGAATGGTTACTTGAATTCAATGGCGGAAGACAGATTTCTGACCGCACAGCTTCACGAGTTGCTGGCCTACCTCAACAACCACGGGGTGGCGACGTTTTTGGTCGTCGCTCAAAGTGGCATGGTGGGGTCGAACATGCACACACCGGTCGACGCGAGCTACCTGGCCGATGCAGTCGTGGTGCTCCGTATGTATGAACATGCTGGCAATGTGAAAAAAGCGATCTCCGTACTCAAGAAGCGCAGCGGTCCCCACGAAACTTCCATCCGCCAGATTTGGCTCGACGCCACAGGCATTCATTTGAGCGAGCCGCTGATGCAGCTTCGCGGCGTGCTCTCGGGCGTGCCTACCGACGTTGAAAGCGTCATCGTCCCCACGTAGTCATGCCGCCATGAACGCTGACGCCACTGCTCACGAAACGCGCGTCTTGTTGGTCGCTCCGACCCACAGGGACGCACAGGTCACCCATTCATTACTGGAAACTTCTGGGGTCCATTGCATGATCTGTGCGGACTTGTCGAAACTCAGCCAAGAACTGAGGATCGGTGCCGGTGCTGTCATCCTCACGGACACGGCACTTTTCGATCCGGCGATAGCCCAGGTCCAAGCCGTACTCAAGCAACAGCCCGCGTGGTCAGATATCCCGACGGTGCTTTTGACTCGCGACCGCGAAGGGTCGCCGCAGTCATCACACGCTCTCGCAGCCTTGTCCAACGTGACACTGCTCGACCGTCCTGCCTCGACGCGCTCACTGGTCAGTGGCGTCAAGGCAGCCCTTCGGTCGCGCCTGCGGCAGTACGAAATTCGAGATCAACTGATTCGACAAAAAAAGGCCGAAGAATTCCTGCGCAATGCTGACTCTCGCAAGGATGAATTTCTGGCCACGCTTGCGCACGAGCTCCGAAATCCCCTGGCCGCCATATTCAGCGGCGTGCAAGTTCTCAATCGCAGCGGCACAGCGGACGCACGGGCCGAACGGGTTGTGGGCATGATCGACCGGCAAAGTCGCGTGTTGGTCAAGTTGATCGACGAGCTGCTGGACGTGTCGCGCATCACGACAGGCAAAGTCTCGCTGGAACGAGAACGCCATGACTTTCGATCCGACATCGAAACTGCGCTCGAGACTGGCGAAACCCTGCTTGAAGCGGCTCAGCATCAGGTGCAGTTGGACCTGTCCGCCGGACCGGTGTGGGTGGTGGGCGACCGTTCCCGGTTGGCCCAGGTGGTCGGTAACCTGGTCAATAACGCCGTGAAATACACCCCTGATGGTGGGCGCATCAGCATCATCTTGAATGAAGAGGGCGGGCAAGCGGTCCTGCGTGTCGCTGACAATGGCGTCGGCATCCCGGCCGAAATGCAGTCGCAGGTGTTCGAAATGTTTACCCAAGTCAGTCGCACACTGAATCGCGCGCAGGGTGGTCTCGGGATCGGTCTGGGATTGGTGCGCAGTCTCGTGCAGTTGCACCATGGCACGGTGGAGGTTGAAAGCCCAGGCGTGGGTCTTGGCAGCACCTTTACGGTTCGGCTGCCCTTGGCCTCCCGGCCATTGAACGACGACTTGCAGGCGAGCAGTTCCTCAGCACACCAGAGGATCGTGCGCGAGCAGTTGCGCATCTTGGTGGTGGACGATAACCGGGATGTCGCCCAGACACTCACTGATTTGCTCCGCTCAGAGGGTCATCAAGTCCGCACCGCATACAGCGGTAGCGAAGCCTTGGTCGCTGCAGCCGAAGGCAAACCTAAAGTGATTTTTTGTGATGTTGGCATGCCAGGCATCGACGGTCATCAGCTCGCTGCTCTCATACGGGCTGACGTTCAACATGCTTCGGTCTTGCTGGTGGCCGTGACTGGTTGGGGTACCGACGAAGACAAGCGGCGCGCGCGCAGGGCTGGTTTTGATATGCACCTTACCAAGCCCGTTACTTTTGACGATGTGACGAAAATTCTGTCGAAAATTTAACCATCGCGGTGTGACATGCCTGAGCTCTGTGGCGGCATCTGGCCTTGTTCAGCCTTGTTCAGACTTGTTCAGACTTGTTCAGCAGGGGCCGCGTACAGCCAGTTCATTGGAGCTCGATAAGACGAAATGCTGCGACCTGTAATTGGCAACAAAAGGCGGCTCTCGACTGTGGCGGGAATAGGCCACCAGCCACAATCTTCGCGAGGCACTCAGCAAGGTTTGTGGGGTCTGCAAAATATGATGGACGTCATCGGCTGGCTGCTTGCGCGATCAGGTGACAGCCATTCGAGTTGCTGAAAATTCTCGTGAATATCCAACTTGATCACCCTGGAGAAGTCTTATGAGCGAAGCGCGCGTCATCGTGGTGGACGACTCGGTGGACACGGCGGAGGCCCTGGCCTGCCTGTTGACGCTGGATGGCTATGACGTGAGGACCGCCCACGATGGCGCGCAGGCTATCGCGCTGGTTGAATCTTTCGCGCCTCATGGCATCTTGTTCGACATCAATATGCCGGTCATGGATGGCAACGAGTTGTCAAAGCAGTTGCGCCAGCGTTTCGGCGACGACATCGTCTTGATCGCGATCACTGGCGAAGACGGATCCGACCAACGGGTAGCCGCAGCGTTTGGACGCGTCGACCACTATTTGCACAAGCCAATCGATCACAAGGACCTGAGACGGGTATTCCCGCCGCAGAACAGTGCAGGAGATTGATCAATGAGCCGACGTGGAAGTTGGTTTTTGAGCTTGTTCGCTGCCACCGCCGTCCTTGCAGCTATCGCAACGCTCTGGCTCGAAAAAACAGCACCCGGAAGTTTTTTGCCACACGGCTATTGCTTCACCTGGAATCCGGCCTTGCTGTGGACGCACGTCGTCAGCGACTCGCTGATCGGCGCAGCCTATTTGTCGATTCCGATCACCCTGCTGCATTTGCGTCGCCAGCGTACCGATTTGCCGTTCAACTGGATCGTCGCGCTGTTCGCGGTGTTTATCTTGAGCTGCGGTGCCACGCATTGGATCGAGGTCTGGACCGTCTGGCATCCGGACTACTGGCTGTCCGGCAACGTCAAGCTGATCACGGCCGTGGCTTCGGTGCTGACGGCGGCAGCCTTGATCCGCCTTGTGCCCCGCATATTGGCGATCCCCACGGTCGAGCAATTGCAGGTCGCCAAGAATGCGTTGGAAGTGGAGGTGCTGAGCCGACGTCGCGCAGAAGAAGCCCTGTTGATCGAGCGAGCCGATCTGGAACGCCGCGTTGAGGAGCGGACCGAGGAACTGGCCCGCGCCAAGTCCAAGGCGGAATCTGCCCATGCTGCTGCCGAAGAGGCCAACCGCGTGAAGGACCGATTCCTGGCCAAGGTGTCGCACGAGCTTCGCACCCCCTTGCAGGCAACGATGGGCTGGGCGCAAGTGCTGCAGAACCCGGCACTGGGTGCCGACCGAATTGCCCATGCTGCCGACCGGATCGCGAACAATGTGCGGGCGCAGGCCCGACTGCTGGACGATCTGCTCGACGTGTCGCGAATCTTGAGCGGCAAGCTCAGCCTTGAATTTCAGCGGGTGGATGTTGTGGACATCTTGCGCAAAGCCGTGGACGTCGTGCGCGCAGGGCAAGCAAGCGAGGTGCGCGAAATCGACGTCACGTTGGCCGACGGCCCGATCTTTCTGTGGACCGACCCGGTCCGAGTCGAGCAAGTGCTGTGGAATCTTCTGAACAATGCCGCGCATGCCACGGCGCAGGGGGGCCGCATTGCAGTCGGGGTGGATGTCGAGGGCAAGCAGCTGAAGGTTGACATCCAAGATCAGGGCGAGGGCATCGATCCGTCGGACCTAGCGACGATTTTCGAGCCCTTCTGGCAAAGCACGCGCAATGCTCGGTCAAGCCGCGGTCTGGGGCTCGGCCTGGCAATCTCCAAGAGCATCGCCCAATTGATGGGCGGCGATCTGGGCGCTGCAAGCGCCGGTTTGGGGCTGGGCGCCACCTTCACCTTGCGTTTGCCAATGACGAACGAACCTGGTGATGAAGGCCCCGATGCCGAGCGAACGCTGAACGACGAGGAGCGGCGCCGGGTGAAGGGAGTCCGCATTCTGTATGTCGAAGACGACCTCGATATTGCGGCGAGCGTCGAGCAGGCGCTCGGTGAGCTCGGACTACAGGTTGAAACTTGCAGCGACTTTGCTCAGGCATTGCGGCGTGTCGGCGAGGGGGGCTTCGACCTCTTGCTGGCCGACTTGAACCTCGGCAACGGGCACACAGCCGTCGAGTTGCTGGCCGAACTGCGCCGCTTCCCGCATGGCAAGGAGCTTGTGGCACTGGTCCTGTCTGCCTATGGAGCTGATGAGCACCGGAAGACGACACTCGCTGCCGGTTTCACAGCCCACCTGGTGAAGCCGCTGAGTGCGGAGCGGCTGGTGCGGGCGATTATCAGTACGCTGCCGATATAGACAGCACGGGCTCACTGCACTAAAAACCAAGGGGTTGCCGACCTACACTTTGGCGGCGTGGACCAAAATTCGAAGGCGCAGGCCGCGAGTCACGTTTTCGGTTCAGATGGGAGAACAGATGCAAACACCGAAAAGGCAAGCAAGTTTGAAAATTGTGCTGGTGGAAGACAACTGGGACACCCGTACCACCCTGGTGGAGTTGGTGCGCGGCCTCGGACACAGCGTGGTCGACTTTGAAAACGCTGAGGATGGACTGGCTTATCTGGCGTCTGAAGAGGTCGATATTTTGGTGGCGGACTTGGGTCTGCCAGGCATGTCCGGTGAGTTGTTCGCCGTTGAGGCGCGCGTGCTGCAGCCCACGCTGAGGATTGTTTTCGCGACCGGCTCCGAGGCGTTCTCGTCGGTCGTGAATGACGGCACGAGCACCGTACTGCTTTGCAAACCGTTTGGCCTGAAAGAGCTTGAAGCCGCGCTGCTTGCCGTAGCGCCGCCAAGTCGCTAGTTCTGCGGCTTCTCGGCCAACGCGGCCCTCAAATCCGAGTCACGTGGATCGGTTTGGCTCAGCGGTTTGGCGCTTGAATGACAAGCCCGGGCTGAGGAACCGAGGCCTTGTCGCCTTGCTCAGCGATTTCGGTGCCAAATGGCTGCAGTGAGAACGGTGGCGAATGCCACCCAAGCGGTGAACGGCACACCGGCTGCGGCCGACACACGATCTGTCTTGCCTGCCTCGCTGACATAGAGAACGCCGGTCCCTATCATGGCTGCAGCAGCGACGGTACTGGCCGGGAGGTTGCGCTTTCCGAAGAACAGTCGACTCCAGCCGCCGATGGCCGCGACATTGCCAGCCAACAGTGCCAGCGATGTGTTCCGCGCCGGGGTGGACGGCTTGCGCATCAGGCGGTAAGCCGCGACTGCCAGACCGCTTTCGATGAGCGTCCATGCAATGGGAATGGCAATGTCGGGCGGCTTGAACTTCGGCTGTCTCAGCAAGCGATACCAGAGAAAGATCCGTGGGTGATCTGACGTTGGGCTGGTAGATCGACTGAGTAAAAAGGGCAGGCCATAAGCCCCGGCTGCGAGCAAGGCCGCGAGTGGGCGGGACAGGCCGACCGTTGGGGATTCGCTCATTGCCGATGCAGTGGCCTGGTTTGCGACCGTTTGGGTTGAATGAACGCCTTGCAATGCCGTATTGCTCATGGTGTGTGCCTACCTGAATGACATCGATGCTGCGGCAATGCTGCCGGGTGAAACGTCATCAGCCCGCTTTTTTAGCGTAAGCACTGCACCACCCCTTCGCGGACACCTGCCGACCTGCAAACAGCGGGCAGGGGCCATTCACGTCGCCCGGCTTGCCGCCGAACAGCGCGCAGTTGTTGCAAGCGGAACCGGCCGCGTAGGTTTTGAACTTGGATTTGTCTGCGCGACTCGCATCGGCAACATAGCCCAGGCTGACCGCTGTGGGATCCGTCTCCTCGACCATCGGCATCGCGCCGCCGGTCGCGACCTGTGTGGCTGCCGGTTCGGCAGGAGCAGCGGCTATCGAAGGGGGCTCTGCAGCAGGCATGGGCGCAGGCGGTGGAGTCGCGGCCTTGTCCGAACAGGCGACAAGCAGGCCGGCACCGGCTATCGGAAACATCTCAATGAAGCGGCGTCGTGTGGTCGTGGTCATGGTTTGGCTCCAAAAGGGCGGTTGTTTCAGGCGGTTATTTCAGGCGGTTATTTCAGGCGGTTGTTGCATTCAGGGGGCCATGCGGGCATCCGCACAGCGCCCCAGAAAGCTCAATGTGATTTACAGCGGTGTCGGCTCCGCCGTGTCATCGGTGGCAGCGCTGAACGTGCTGCTGATGGTCAGCGGCTCGCTGGTTTCATCGCCCGTGCCGAGCGACAGCAAGAAGGCGATCAGCGAAGAGACGCTGAGACCCGCGCTGTCGGGCACGGCCGTGATCGGTGGCACCACCACTGGCGGCACGATGACCGGCGCGTCGGTGGTGCTGCCGCCGCCGCAGGCGCTCAGCAGCGCGGCGGCACCGAGCAAGGCGGCAGCCGCAACCCCGCTGGCTGTTCTGGATCGAATGTGTTTCATCGAGGGCTCCTGTTCAACTCAAGGGGTTCAGGGATAGACCGTGCCGGCGGCAGCCGTCGGGTTGAAGTTGCCGGGCATCGGCGTGGTCAGGTAGGGAAAAGTCATGCCGAAGTTGGCTGCCGTCTTGCGCACGCCGTCCGTCAAAGCCAGGCCACCGGCCGGTGCATCGGCCGGCTTGCAACCCACCTTCAAGGTATCGGCAGCACCGGTCAACACGCACAGCGCACCCATCGACACGCGCAGCGACAAGTCCACCACATCATCCGCCGGGCGGCGGCCGTTCGGATAGCCCGCCAAATCACCGGCCGCCACACCCAGAGGGTTCTGCGCACCGGCCGCCGTCACTGCAATCGAGGTGTTCAGCCGCATCATTTCAGCCGCCATCACGCCCTTGGGCTGGTTGACGCCTTCGATGCCCTTCAAGAACACCGTCAGCAAGTCGGTGCGCGGAAAGTTGGTCGGTGCCTTGGCGGCCGGGAACAGCGACTCGATCAGCGCCGGCAGCACCGGGTTGGTCACATAGTCGGCAAAGTTGGTCGCGTCGTCCTTGGGCTTGGAAGCGTTGAACTTGTCCTTGTCGTCGATGCCGATGATCAGCTCGTTGACCAGGGGCATGCCCAGGCGCGACACCTGCGTCCAGGCACCGCCGCTGCGGACGCTCTTGTTCAGCCCGGTGGCAGGCGAGCCGTCACGCAGCATGCCTTGGCGAAGGCTGGCCGTGGTGAAGGCGCCGATCACTGGGTCGGTGGCGGTGGCCAGGCAGGCAATCGGGATTTCCATTGCCAGCGTGCTGACGTTCTTGCCTTCCAGGTCATTGTTGTTGCCACCCGTCTCCGCGCCCAGCGGGTTCAGGTTGAACAGGTCGAACGCCTTGCCGACGGCAATGTAGAACGGCTCCTTGCGCTGGCCCACGAAGACCCGGCCGGCTGTCGCGCAGCCGGGGATGGCGACGTTGTAGATGTGCTGGTTGGCATAGGCGGCGTAGCCGGTGGCGCTGCCGAAGACCTTGTCGCCGATGTTGTCCACCGGCTTGTCGAATTCGGCCGCGCCGCCGCTTGAATTGGTAATGCTGGTTTTGGTGCCGCCGCGGCGGGTGCCACGCACCAGATCGACAGTGAAGGTTTCGCGCACATTCAGCGAGGCGGGGTTCACGCCGCTGATCAGGCCGGAGTTGATCAGCGGGATCTTCACCGCCTTGCCGCCGACGCTGAGCGTGGTGGCTTTGGAGGTGTTCTTGAAGCGGAACTGGAAGGTCATGTCTTCGACGCCGTCACCGGTGTTGTCGATATGGATTTCGTACAGCGCGTTCGGATCGAACATGTAAAAGTTCGGGCCACCCTGGGGGTCTTGGAAGGGGCTGTAGTTGGCCAGGATGGTGACGTAGTTTTCGCGGCCGGTTTCGTAGCTGCGGAACATGTAGAGGTCGGTCGCATCGACCTTCGGCATGCCGGCAATCGCCGGGGCTTCGCGGTGGCTGGAGGCGAGGGCGGGGGCCGTGTTGAGAACGCTCAAGACAAGGCCGAGGGCGCCGACGGCTTGGGTGACGCGGTTGGGGCGCAAAGGACAATGATTCATCGGAGTCTCCTGGGGTTGGTTAGGGGATGCAGAAGTGAAATTAACGGGCTTGCGATAGGTGGTCTGTGCGCTTGGAAACAAAGGACACCTGCGCTTTGATTTATCTCTCGCTGATTGACCGCGAGACGTCGCACACCACCGATCAACAGACTCCAGCGGGAGCCATGCCCGGTGTGACCGGAAGCTTCCGACAGACGTTTATGCGTGCTCAGCTTGATCAGGATCGCAACACGGACAGGCCTGCCATTACTTTGTCCAGGGTCAGCGGATAGTCCCGCACCCGCACGCCGCAGGCGTTGTAGACGGCGTTGGCGATCGCCGCGCCCGCGCCGCAAATGCCCAGCTCGCCAACGCCCTTGAGCTTGAGCGGATTGGCCTTGTCGTCCACCTCGGGCAAGAAGTAGGCCTCGATGGCCGGGATGTCGGCATGGCTGGGCACGTGGTATCCGGCCAGATCGTGGTTGACGAATTCGCCGTAGCGCGGATCGACGAAGGCGTCTTCGTGCAGCGCCGCGCCGACTCCCCAGATCATCGCGCCGACGGCCTGGCTGGTGGCCAGCTTGTCGTTCAGGATGCGACCGGCGGCGAACACGCCCAGCATGCGGCGCAGGCGGATCTCGCCCGTGTCCCGGTCCACCGCCACTTCAGCAAAATGCGCGCCGTAAGCCTGCTGTGAATACTGCTTGGTCAGGGTGCCGGGCTTGATCTCGCCACTGGCCTGCAGGCCGAAGGTGCCGGCCAGGGACCCCAGCGTGGCTGACTTGCCGTTGCCGCTCACCGTGCCCCCGGCAAACACCGCGCTGCCGACTGGGATGCCGAGCTTGCCGGCCAGCTTGTCGCGCAAGTTGTTGCAGGCATCGAACAGCCCCGAGCCCGCGCTTGCTGCCCCAAAGGAGCCGCCCGAGCCTGGCGTGGCCGGGAAGTCGCTGTCGCCCAGCTCCATCTTCACTTGCGTCATCGGCATGCCCATCATTTCAGCGGCCACCTGGGTGAACACCGTGTAGCTGCCGGTGCCGATGTCGGTCATCGCCATCTTCACCGTCAACAGGCCCTGCCGGTCGAGCGAGACCGCGCAGGTGGACGGCATCAGCAAGTTGCCGCGAATGGCCGCGGCCACACCCATGCCAATCAGCCAGCGTCCTTCGGCTTGCGTGCCGGGCTGGGCATGGCGCTTGTCCCAGCCAAAGCGGCTCGCCCCGGACTTCAGACAGGCGACCAACTGGCGGGTTGAAAACGGCAAGTTCAGCTCGGGGTCTTGCGCGGGCTCATTGCGCAGTCGCAACTCGATGGGGTCGAGCTTGAGCTTCTCGGCCAATTCGTCCATCGCCTGCTCCAGGGCCAGCATGCCGACCGATTCGCCGGGGGCTCGGGTTGAGTCGGAGATGGGCAGATCAAGCTTGACCGAGCGGTGCGTCGTCAGCCGGTGCGGCGCGGCATACAGCGTGCGGCTTTGCATGCTGGCGTTCTCGAAGAAGTTGTCGAAGCGGGCGCTGTGCGAGTGGGTCTCGTGCGCAATCGCTGTCAGCTTGCCGGCGGAAGTGGCACCCAGGCGCAGGCGCTGGATCGTGGCGCTGCGGTGGGTGGTGAAGTGGAACATCTGCTGGCGCGTCAGCGCCGTCTTGACCGGCCTTTTGAGCAGGCGCGCGGCCATCGCCGTCAGCATCACATCGCCGTAGATCGGCAGCTTGCCGCCAAAACCGCCGCCAATGTAGCGGCTGACGATGCGCACCTTGCTCGGTGCGATCTGCAGGGTCGCCGCCACCGCCTGCTGTGCGCTCTTGAGCAGCTGCGAGGAGCAGTGGATGATGACGCGACCACCCTTCCAGTAGGCCAGCGTCGCATGCGGCTCCATCTGCGCATGGATGTGATGGGGCGTGGTGAATGTCGCATCGACGGACACCTCGGCGGCGCTGAAGGCGCTGGCGAAGTCGCCCACTGTGCTGTCGGTTTTTTGGCCGAATTGTTCGGCCGGGGTTTCGGCGCTGGCCAGGTTTTTTTCCAGCACGTACGCGCCGGGCTGCGCGGCGTAGCGAACCTGGATCAGCCGGGCTGCGGCTCGCGCCTGCTCAAAGCTCGTGGCGACCACATAGGCCACCGCCTGCCCGTAATGCTCGACCCGAGGGCTTGCCAGCTGCGGCGACGCGCGGCCGTAGCGGTCCTTTGCATCCAGCGGGCCCCAGGCGCCCTGCTTGGGGGCATTCTTGTGGGTCAGCACCAGCAGCACGCCGGCGGCCTTCTCGGCGGCGGCGCTGTCGATGCTGGTGATCGTGCCCTTGGCAATCGTCGCCTCGACAATGAAGCCGACCGCTGGCGCGCCGCCCTGTTCCGGGTCTTGCACCTCGTGGGCGTAGGGGGCCAGCCCCATCACTTTGAGTCGGCCATCGACCCGGTCAACCGGCTTGCCGATCAGGCCTTGGCGGTTCTCGTCGATGGGGTTGCGCGGCGCGGGCGTGTTCATCTGCATGGTGGTCAGTCCCTCAGGCGGTGGTGGTCAGCACGGCACGCAAGGTGCGGCGCAGCAACTCAATCTTGAAATCGTTGTGGCCGCGACCCTGCGCACCGGCGAGTACCAGATCAGCGGCCTCGTTGGGACTTGCGCCTGTCTCAAGTGCCCGCTAGGCAGCGGGCACGCGCCAAGGCTGGTGGGCCAGGCCGCCGAAGGCCAGCCGGGCGCTGCGAATCTTGCCCGGCACACCGTCGATCACCGCAGCCACCGAGACAAGGGCGAAGGCATAGGACGCACGGTCCCGCACCTTGCGATAAACCTGCCGGCCGGGCAAGGGCGCAGGCAGGGTCACGGCCGTGATGATTTCTCCCGGCTGCAGCGCCGTCTCCTTGTGCGGGGTGTTGCCCGGCAGCAGATGGAAGTCCACCATCGGAATGACACGGCGGGCGCCAGCGGGCGACACTGTTTCCACCGCCGCATCGAGCAGCCGCATCGCCACCGCCATGTCGGATGGGTGGGTGGCGATGCACTGATCGCTGGCGCCCAGCACGGCGTGCATGCGGTTGTAGCCGCCAAGCGCCGCGCAGCCGCTGCCCGGCTGGCGCTTGTTGCAGGGCCGGGCGGTGTCGTAGAAGTAGGGACAGCGGGTGCGCTGCAACAGGTTGCCGCCGGTCGTGGCCTTGTTGCGCAACTGACCCGAGGCACCACTCAACAGCGCACGGCTGAGCACGGCGTAACTGGCGCGAATGCGCGAATCGGCCGCCAGATCGGCATTGCGCACCATCGCCCCGATGCGCAGCCCGCCGTCCGGCAGGGCGTCGATGCGGTCCAGCCCGAGGCGGTTGATGTCGATCAGGTGCGGCGGGGTTTCCACCTCCAGCTTCATCAGGTCGAGCAGGTTGGTGCCACCGGCGATGAACTTCGCACCGGGCTTGGCCTGTGCGGCTGCCGCCGCAGCTTGCAGTGTGTCCGGTCGTTCGTAGCTGAAGGCCTTCATGCGGCCACCTCTTGGATGGCGGCCACGATGTTCGGATAAGCGCTGCAGCGGCACAAATTGCCGCTCATCCGCTCGCGAATTTCTTCCGCTGTGAGCCGGGGTTTGCTGAGCAGATCGGTGCTCACATGGCTGGCCATGCCCTGACCCGCTTCGCGCAGCATGCCGACGGCCGAGCAGATCTGACCGGGCGTGCAGTAGCCGCATTGAAAGCCGTCGTGCTTCAAGAAGGCGGCCTGCATCGGGTGCAGGTTCTCGCCCTCAGACAGGCCCTCGATGGTGGTGACCGTCTGCCCCTCATGCATCACGGCCAGGGTCAGGCATGAGTAAATGCGACGGCCGTCGAGCAAGACGGTGCACGCCCCACATTGGCCGTGGTCGCAGCCCTTCTTCGTGCCCTTTAACAAAAGCGTCTCACGCAGCGCGTCGAGCAAGGTCGTGCGGGTGTCGACCTTGAGCGTCCGCGACTGGCCGTTGACCTTCAGCTGGACCTGCAGCAGCGCTGGCGCCGCTGACACGGTCGGTGCCGGCGGCTCCATCGCAGGCGCTTGGCCAAAGCTCAGCGTCGGCACGGCCGCAAGCCCCGCCCCTGCCTGCACCACGCGTCGCCGCGACATCTTTTGAGTTGCGTCAGTCATGCAAAGTCTCCTTGGTTCAGGCGGGAAGATCATTCAGGTTTTGCGGCTCGGCCACCACGTGGCCGCTGTGCGCCTCGCGCTGCCGGATCGACATCTCGTAAGCGGCCTTGCGCACCCGCATCACTGCGCCAATCGGTCGGTGGGCAGCGATGCCGTGCCAGGGGCTGAAGCCCATGCCCTCGTCCACAGCGGCGGCGCGGGCCGCGCTCCAGGCGGCCTGCGGCTCGGCCACCAGGCGCGCCACCGCGATGTAGGCACTTTGTTCCTGCGGCCAGGTGACCGAGGCATCCTCGATCGGCATGGCGGCGAGGTCGGTGCAGAACTGCACGCGTATTTCCCACTCGGCGCGCTGGCTGGCGAAGTAATCCACCACTGCATCGCGCAAACCATTCGGGTGGCCGTTGATGGCCAGCGGCGCATCGGTCAGCGCGAGCAGTGCCGGGGCGATCGGCGCAATGCTCAGCTTGACCATATAGGGGCCGAACAAGATCGGCACCTGGCTGAAATAGGTCTCGCCCAGCGGGTGGGTGTAGGGATGGCCACCGAGACCCTTGAGCACGCCACTTTCACCGCCGAATGCCTCCACCACCTTCTCCGCGCCGCGCAGCACGGCGGACAGCGCCTTCTTCAGATTCGGCACCTTGTCGGTGGTGACGGCCAGCAGCTTCAGGCTGCCCAGAAACTTCTTCGGCCCCGGCGTCGCAAAGGTGTCGCCATTGATCAGCACGAAGTCCTGCGTCACCGCGCCCTCGCTGCCAGGCAGTCGTTCGCCCTGCACGCCCACCACCTTGACGGCCAGGCCACGCGGGGTGGAAACGCTGTCGTCCAATATGTCACCCGGCGTGGAAGAGAAGCGCATCAGCACCGGCCAGCTGCCCGGCTGCGCAAAGATGCCGTGCGCCAGCAGCGGCGGCAGGCCTTCAGCCACGCGCAACTCGGCGCGCAGCAGGCCATGACTCTTGGCATGCACGCTGCGGATGGCGTGGCCGCTGTCCTTGAATGTGGTGTCGGCAATGCCGCGCAGCGCCTCCATCAGGCCGGCGAGCGTTTCGGCTTCACCATCCTCGGGGACTTCAAGGGCGGGGCTGTAGTGGATGGGTTCGGCTGTCATGCGCGGGTTGTAAATCCTGCCAACCCGCCAGTCTGTTCGAAACCGCACGATGTCAACCCTGGCCGCTGAGGCTGGCAATGCCAGGCAGGTAAGTGCTACATCGCCGGTGTTGCAGTCGCGGCGGTTGGCGCAGCAGCGCTTGGCTGTCGTGCTGCCGATCACTGAGGCGGCACCAGCTTGTGTAGACCATCCTTTGCCCGCGAGTGACGAGTGCGCACCAACCAGCGCCGAACGATTCGATGGACCTGGGCGACGTTGAAAGTGTCGACCCGTTCTGTCATCAGTTGTGGCGGCCGCGCTGACTCACGTCTGTGCAGCAGCACACCCACCTAACTAACAAGTCCAGAGCACTCGACTTTTGTTCGATGTCGAACGGACACATAGGCGTGACTTGAAGAAGATGAGCAGCCCGTCGCTTCAGCCGGCTAGGCCCAACCTGAATGGATGAATGAGCGCCATGATCAAACCCACCAAGAAGAATTCCAGCGTTGCTATTGCAGATAAGAATGCTGCTGGCAAAACGCGCACAGGTGATGAGCTTCATCAGGCCGCAGGCCCCGGCCACCCAAAGCGGACGTTGAACCAGCAACTGGTGCCGCTGAAAGTCATCGGAATCAGGGTGCTCAACCGCTCCCCCGCCTTGCAAACTCTCGGCACGATGAAGGACACCCAGCAAGGGCGTTGCGTCGGCGTCCGGCTTGGCGATGGCTCCGCCAGCAAGCTGATGGCGTCGGCGCGGGCTGCTGCGGAGAAGGCCAGCGCCACGGTCAAAATCGACGCGCTGAAGGTCGGCGGC
>JBBQKT010000002.1:0-47619 GCA_038327205.1 Burkholderiales bacterium
TCGGTGGAGATCACGCTGGCGATCGCACCGCTCGTATCCCAGCGGATCTGGCCGTTGTCGCCCAGCACCAGATTGGCTCCGGCACCCGCGCTGATGCGGTCGGCGCCCAGGCCGGCGATGACCAAGTTGTTGCCGTCACCCAGGTCGATGACGTCGGCACCGGCGGTGGCATTCACCGTGTCGTGGCTTTGCGCCAGGGTGAGGATGCCGGCGGTGAAGGCCAGTTCGCCGTTGTCGCCGAGCACTTGATGGTTGCCGACGCCGGCCGTGATGCGGTCCGCCCCGAAGCCGCCGATGACGGTCTTGTCGCCATCGCCCAGCGTCAGTACATCGTCGCCACCCAGACCGGTGAGGCTCGATGCGATCTGGATGAGCAGGCCGCTGGCAGCCCAGGTCATGGTGCCGTGGTCGCCCAGCACAAGGTCGACGCCGCTGCCGGTGGTGACGGTGTCGCTGCCGCCACCGGCGATGGCGATGTTGGCGCCCCCGCCGAGTGTCAAGAGATCGGCGCCGGTCGTCGCATCACTCTCATCGGTGCTGCGCAGCACGCGCAATTGGCCGAGGGTGAACTCGGCTCGGCCGTTGTCGCCAATGACGATGTCATGGCCCGCGCCGGTGCTGACTGTGTCGCTGCCGACGCCGCCAAAGGCAATGTTGTCGCCGCCGCCCAGGATGATCTGGTCATCGCCGCCCAGGCTCAGGTCGGTGGACTGGATCAGCGCCAGCACGCCGGGCGCATCCCAGTCGACCTGGCCGTTGTCACCGAGTACGAGGCTGCTGCCGTTGCCGGTGCTGATGTGGTCAGCGCCGGAGCCGCCGAGGATCACGTGATCGCCCTGGCCCGTGGTGATCGTGTCGTCCCCGCCGTCCAGCGCGGCGATGCTCCTGATCTGCGCGAGCTGGGCCTGGCCGGCTAAGAAATAGGCCTCGCCACTGTCGCCCAAAATGATGCCGACGCCGCTGCCGCTTGCGATCAGGTCGGCCCCCGCGCCGCCCACCAAGATGTGCTCGCCGTCGCCAACGCGGATCTGGTCGTCGTCGCCGAGTTCGGTCTGGCTGGATGCAAAGCTCGTGATGACGCCACTGGCATCCCAGTCGATCCTGCCGTTGTCGCCCAGCACGAGGCTCGCGCCGATGCCCGTCGCGATGCTGTCGCTGCCGATGCCGCCGATCACCCAGTTGCGCCCGGCACCGAGAATGATGCTGTCATTACCGCCGCTCGCCTGCGCGAGGTCGCCGCTGTTGAGCTGGCTCACCACGCCATTCGCGTTGTACGCGATGACGCCGTTGTCGCCCAGCACGATGTGCTTGCCGGTGGCGGCGCTGATGGTGTCGAGGCCAAAGCCGCCAAAGATCAGCTTGTCGCCGTTGCCGCTGCTGATCAGGTCATCCCCGCCCAACTCGGGCAGGGTGGTTTCGATCTGCACGAACAGCGTGC
This sequence comes from Burkholderiales bacterium, assembly GCA_038327205.1. Lineage (GTDB taxonomy): Bacteria > Pseudomonadota > Gammaproteobacteria > Burkholderiales > Burkholderiaceae_C > Paucibacter_A. Next base: position 1,439 of record JBBQKT010000002.1, read on the forward strand.
CGGCGGCATTCATCTGGATGCTGCCGTTGTCGCCAATGAGCGTGTCTTGGCCGCTGCCGGTGGTGATGCTGTCGCCACCGATGCCGCCAAGCACGGTGCTGTTACCGTCACCCAGGGTGATGACATCAGCGCCGCCGGTGGCAGCGGCCTCGTCGGTGGTGGCGATGAGGACCAGCAAGCCGGCTGCGTTGAAATCGATCAGCGCGTTGTCACCGGCCACGACATGGGTGCCGACACCGGCGGTGATGGTATCGGCGCCGAAGCCGCCGATGACGATCTTGTCGCCTTCGCCCAGCAGGATCGTGTCGTTGCCGCCGAGGTCCTTGAGCGTCGAGCCGATCTGCAGGAGCAGCATCCCGCTGGCGTCGCGTTGGATGAAGCCGTTGTCACCGAGGAGGGTGCCCCGGCCGATTCCGGTCGTGATGGTGTCGCCACCCATGCCGCCAAGCACGGTGTTGTCGCCGTCGCCCAGGCTGATCGTGTCGGCGTCGCCGGTGGCGCTGAGCTCGTCGGTTGTGACGACGCTGATGACCAGGCCAGCCGCGTTGTAGTCGATCTGCGCGTTGTCGCCGACCACGGTGTGCAGTCCAGCGCCGGTGGTGATGGTGTCGCGGCCGAAGCCACCGACGACCAGTTTGGTACCGCTGCCCACGGTGATGCGGTCGTCGCCGCCGAACAGGTCCACTGTGCTCGTCACAGACAGCGGTAGGCCGCCGGTTTCGTCGAACAGGATCTCGCCGTTGTCGCCAACGATAAAGTCGCTGCCCGAGCCAGCGCTGATGGTGTCGGCCCCGATGCCGCCGATCACCCGGTTGTTGCCGCCGCCCGCAATGATCAAGTCGGCTGCGCCGGTGGCTGCCGACACGTCGAGGCTGCGCAGCGCCGTGACGGCAGTGCTGGCTTGCTTGACGCTGAGCACCGGCACGGCGTGTGCAAAGACGACGTCCCAGCCGCCCAGTGGCGACGCTGTCAGACTGACATTGGCAGTGCCGCCGACCGAGGCGAACTGGCCGAGGGCCGCCAGCAGAGTGGCTGCGTCGTCGACGTAGTTCAAAGTCACGGTCTGGGGGCCGTCGGTGATCTGATAGCTGCCGGCCACGTTGGCGACGACCAGACGGGTCTGCGGGCTGCCCAGCACGGCAAGTGCCGCACCCCCTGCATTCAGCAACGGCGCCGTCAGCAGCGGCGGGCTGGTCAGATGATTGAAGGTGATCTGGAAGGCCTTGGTGCTGCCGGTCAGGGCGGTGACCAGCACATGGCCAGCACCAATGCTGGCGAATTGCTCCAGCGTCTTTTGCAACAGATTGGCGTCGGCGTCCTGTGCGACGACGATGGACTGCAGGCCATCGCTGAGGACGTAGATGCCCGCGCTGTTGCCCGGGTTTGCTGCCACGATTAGGTAATAGCCGTCCAGCAGATCGGACTCGATGCTGGCCTGAGCGCTGACGGCCAGGCTCAGGTTCGGCGTGCCCTCGGTGTCGTGCAGGTCGACGAGCCAGAACGGTGAGGCGCCCGCCAGCGGGACACCAGCCTTCACCGTCACCCGGCCCCGGCCGATGCTGCGGATGTCTTCCAGCGCCCGCTGTACGGCGGCGGCATCGGCGTCCCAGGCCAGCACGGCGCTGTCGACGCCGTCGCTCAGCACATAGCTGCCAAAGCTGGCGTTGATGTCAAGTTGGAACGTGTTGTGCACCGAGGCCTGCGGGCGGTAGGACAGCGCGGCGTTGTCACCCAACAGCTCGTCATCGGCCCCTTGAGCGGTCAGTTGATCGGCACCGGCGCCACCGATCAGGATGGCCTTGCCCGCGCCGCTCTTCAGGATGTCATCGCCGCCAATGGCCAGGTCGGTGCTGCGGGCTTCGCGCAGGGCGGCAAAGCTCTTCACCGGGCCGGCATAGACCTCCTCCCCGCTGTCGCCAAAGATCAGCAGGGTGACATTCGCGCCAGTGACGGCGGAGGCGTCGATCGTGTCGTCACCGGCATCGCCGTGCAGCACCAGGAAGCGGGCATGGCTGCTGCCGAGCTGGTCGTTGACGGTGATGCGGTCGTCGCCCGCGCCGCCATAAATCGTCGTGACGTCATCGACCCGCGTGCTGGCCACCGTGATCACATCGGCCCCTTGGCCGGCCCAGATGCTCACGCCGCGCCCGTAGCTGCCGCTGGTCGCCAAGTAATTGATGGCGGCCGGGGCGATGCCCGTCAGGCGGTCGGCGTTGACGATGAGGTGGTCGGCATCGCGGTCGCCGAAATCGCTGACGTTGAGCGCGTTGTTGCCGGGGCCGGCATCCAGCGACAAGGTGACCAGCAGGTGATCGAGCGTGCCGTGGCGGATTCCACCGTCAGCCCGCAGGCCGAGCAGGTTGTCAAGGCTGCCGACGATGAAGTTCGGGTCGAATGAGACGTTGAACACATCGTCGCCGCCGTTCGAATGCACGGTCGTGGCCGCCGATGTGCCCAGCACATCGACGCGGTCGGCGCCCGCGCCGAGTTCGAGTTGCAGCGTCTCGATGCCGAAATAATTGATGCCGTCCTGACGCGTGGCCAAGCGCACCTGGCTGCTGGCTGCAGCGGCATCGATGCCCTGGATGCCGTCGCCGCCATGCTCACCCTGGAAGGTGACGAAGATCTGCTCGCCAAGGACGCTGACCGACACATTGCGCGTGTGCGACTTGCTGCCGTCCGAATTGTTCGGGTCGAGGATGGTTTGCAGGGTGCGCAAAACGTCGGCGGCGAAGACCTTGACGTCAGCCGAGAACACGATCGCATCCGTCCAGATGCCCAGCACCTTGAGGCGGAAACTGCCGGTGCTGCCGCTGGCAAAGCTGAGCGTATCGGTCCGGCTCTGTGCGGCCGTCGGCACCTGCGCCGACAGGTCCACCCGCAGGGTCTGGACATTGGCGTCGGGCAGGGCCTGGCCCGCTGCATTGCTGACCGTGGTGGTGACGGTGTAGCGGCCGGCCAGCAGGGCCGCTGTCTTGGCGATGTTGAGCGTCCAGGCGCCGGTTGCGGCATCGACACGCAGCCCATCGGCCGCCGTGTAACTGCGGCTGACACCCAGGCTGTCCGTGATCGCAACGCGCAGCGTGTCGGTGGCGGCCATGACGGCCCAGCCGGCGAGCGTTGGCGTGGCGCTGCGGACGAGCTGTTCGGTGGCCTCGCTGGCACCGCGGCCTTCGCGGCGGGTCTGCAGACTGACGTCCACCGTGGTTTCGGGCACGGGCACCAGCGTGTTGTTGCTCAGGCCTGTGGCGCTGGTCAGATCCCAATACAGCGGCGCAATGTCCTGTCCAGCCAGCTCACCGGCAAAAGTAATGGTGTAGACGCCCCCATCGCGCACCACGCGGATATCGCTGCGGCTGGCGTTGCCCAGGAACAGCTGGTTCAGCTGCTGGGCCAGCACCGTTGCCGTCACGTCATGGTCCAAGGTCAGCGAGGCGATCACCGAGCGGGCCCGGCCACCCACCAGCACGGCAGCATTCACACCCAGGACGAACTGCCCTTGCAGCGCACGCACGGTCAGCACCTGCTGCTCGGCCTGGCTGCCCAGATCGAAGCCGACCAGGGCGGTGCCGGTCAGCGCGCCGACGTTGTCGCGCAGGTCGGCATGGTCATCCACGGTCAAGCGGTCGGCGCCGTCGCCGCCGACGACGGTCAGCAAGGCGGCGACCTCGCTGAGCGAGCCATGGGCCGTGCCGATATTGAAGGTGTCGTCCCCCGAACCCGCGTCGATCAGCAGCTTCCCGCCCAGCGACACAACGGTGAAGACATCGTTGCCCGCGCCGCCATGCACCGTGGTCGTGCCCAGATGGGTCGAGAGCACAGTGAGGTGGTCGTTACCCGCGCCCAGCGTGATGTTGAGCGACTCGATATTGCGGTAACTGACGCCACCCTTCAGCAGCTTGCCGCCGACATAGGTGTCGGCCCCCATGCCGAGGCCATAGAGGCGCTCGTCGGTCAGCACGCCGATGTCGTTGCTCGGGCTGTTGCCGTTATTGATGTTCAGCACGTCGACCTGCAACGCCTCGTTCACCGCGAGGTTGGGGTTGACGTATTCGCGGAAGTACGAGGTCGCACCAACGACGGCGGCTGACCCGGACCAAGGCCTGTTCAGCACTACCGTGTCGTAAATTGGCGCGGCGAAAAATTCGTCGTGCGCCTCGATGGCACGGGCCAGGCCCTTGATTACATCGTCGAGCGAATCGGTCAGCTTGGAGGTGTAGCTGACCGCGATCACGCTGGCGACACCCGTTTTCGTGAAGTGGGTCAGGCTCAGCGAATAGGTCTGAACCGTGCCGGCCACCCGCGTGACCTCGATTTCTGCCAGCGACCAGCGCGCACTGTCGGGTGCTGCGGTGCTGCCCGAGATGCGCATCAGGGCCGCGTCGGTTGGCGCGGTCGCGGTCAAGGTGAAGCTCGCCACCCCGGCCGGCCGGCCGATGATTTCAACGGTCTTGTCGCTGACCTGGACGGCGTAATTCTGTGCTGCCAGCAGGCCGGCCAGCTTGGCCGTCACCGTGGCCAGGGTCAGGCCATCGAGCGTGTTGCTGGTGTAGGAGATCGGCAGGTTGCCGATCGTCAAGGTCCAGACCTGGCCGGCCTCGACAAAGCCGCCCAGGGTCACGGACGCCAAGGTGTAGGCGGTGCTTGCAGCACCGGAGCCTGACTTGAGACTCAGGCCGGCGCTCAGATCCTGCGCGCGCAGTTGCAGCGCCGCGCCCTCGTCCGCCACCTTGACCGCGAGCGAATGGCCTTCCAGATGGTCGGCGTTCTGGCTGTCGATCTCGACATGGGTTGTCGGATTGAACAGCGTGAAGCGGTAGCTGTAGTTGTTGATGCGCGGATCGAAGCCAGGCATGTCGCCGCGGATCGCATCGACATAACTGGCATGGCTGTCGCCAATCGCCGCCAGCCCGTCGCCACGCACCGGCACGGCGGTCACGGCACCGTCCGGCAACACCCAGTTGTTCTCGCCCGGCAGCATGATCGGGTTGTTGAGGAATTGGTCGGCCGCGACCTGCACGCCACCCTGGATCGTCAGCGGCCCACGGATCGTGTTGATGCGTTGACGATCGAGCGAGGCGAAGACCTTGGCATCGCTGCCGTCGCGCAGGCTGTCGTCGAGGGCGTAGACCTTGACGGTCTGTGCCGTGTTCCAGTTGCTCTGGGTGAACTTCAGCTGTGCGGTGATGGCGGCCGAGCCTGCACTCGCCATCGCATTGCCGGGTGCTGCGATGCCGGTCGTGACGCTCAGCGGGCTCTGGTTGGCAGCGTCGTCGCGCGAGACGGTGACGACGCGGCCGACCACGCTGGCCTTGTAGCTGGTGTTGGCGTTGATCTGCTGCTGCAGGTCGCTGGCCATCGAGGCCAGGTCTTCACGGAAGCCGACGGTATGCCGCCAGGTCGTGCCGTCGAGCGTGACGCTCCACACCTCGCCAACCGCCGGCTCGCCGCTCAGGCGCAGATCGGTGGCACTGGTGACGATGGCCTGGCCCTGCGCGCCCAGGCTGCTGCTCAAGCTGAAGTCGCCGCCGCCGACCTGCTCGATCGAGATCAGCCGGTTGCGCACCGTGGCGACATAACGGCTGTCGGCACCGAGTCGCACCTGCAAGCCGCGGGCTACGGCCAGCAAGTCATCACCGGCCTGCACCTCGTATGCGAAGACCTGGCTGCCAAGCGTCAGGCTCCACAGCTCGCCCTCGGCCGCGACGCCGCCAAGCTCGACCGTCTTTCTGGCAATGCTGGCAATGCTGCCGCCCGTGGCGGGACTGACCTGGAAGGCTGCGACAAAGGATTTGGCGGCGCCACTCACCGAGTAACCGTCAATCGTCACCACATTGTTCGAAAACTCGACGGTGACGCCGATCCAATTGCCGACGCTGGCGAAATAGCTCAGCAGCCCGTTCCGCAAGACCTCAGCGATCTTTGTCAGGCCGGTGTCGGCGACGGTGTGGGCCACCGCGACCTTGCCGTCGATCAGAATCGTCCAGACCTCACCCACCCGCGCCGTGCCGCCCAACGCGATCACCGCACGCGGCGTCGCCACCTGCACTTGCACGGCGGTGTTCTGACCAAAGTTGGCGTCGGCATCAAAGGCCAGGCCAGCGTCATAGGTGCGCGTGGGCTTGGGCACGATATCGACCAGGCGCACCTCGCTCGGATTCAGGGCCTTGGTCAGGACGACGTCGTAGCTGTCGGTGAAGACGTTCGAGTTGGCGTCATAGGTCCGGTACTGCTCCGACATGCGGTACGTGAACTCCAGCGCGCTGGTCGAATTGAGCGTGATCGGAGTGCCCCCGCCGTTCTTCAAAGCCTTGTCGAGTGTGTAGGTCTGGGTCTGTGCGTCGTAGGCCAGGATCTTGCCGCCAACGCCCAGGCCGGTGCCCGCCACCACGGTCAGCTGTTTGCCGATCAGGTTGACGGCGTTGGCGTTGATCGCATGACGGTCCAGCGAAACATTCAGCTCGTACGAAGTCCCCGGGTACACGCCCTGGTACTGCCACCAGTTCTGCGCTGCGGCATCAGCCAGGTAGTCATCCAGGCCATAGGGGTTGGCCTGGTAGTCGATCCATGACTTCACGTCGATGTAGTAGTCGCCCGCGCTGAAGAAATCGAGGTTCAACAGAGGATCGCCGGCCGAGAGGCTGCCGGTATCGGCCAGCAGCGACGCGGCCCGCAGCAGCTGATTGCTGGCACCGCCTGCCAAGTCGCCATAGACAGCGCCCAGATACGACCAAGCCTTGGTGACCGATTTGCCCTCAACCGTGAACGCCAGCCCATCCTTCTGCGCCACGAGGACATAAGGCGTCGCCGTGAAGCTGATATTGGTGGGAACCGACTGGTAGATGTAGTACGGAATATTGAAGAAGGGCAGATAGGCCAGCACCGGCTGCAGCGTCCACAGCGTGGTGTAGCCCTGACCGTAGCTGGCGTGGTCAATGTCCACGACCGCATGAACCGGCTCGCCGCCCTTCTTCGGCTGCACGCTGAAGCCGCTGAACCAGGCGTTGGCTTGGCGGTCGATCTTGATCGTCCGGTTGGCGGCATCTTCCGTCACGGTGTAGAAGCTGCCGGTATCGCCCGAGATCTGCCCAGCCAGGCGGGTGATGACGCCAGTCAGGTTCTCGTTGGCGAGCGTCGTGACCTTGTATTCCTTGCCGTTCAGTGCCACCGACCACACTTCGCCCAGCTTGGGCTCGTCGGCGTCGAAGGTGATGGTGGCACTGGTGTAGTGAACAGACGACGAGGCTGTCGAGGCCACCAACGCATCCGGCGTGCGCCGGTCCTGCGACAGGTGACCGATCACCACCTCGCTGCCGTCGCCGTTGAGCAGTTGCAGCTTCGAGTTCGAGCCGCCCACCGCGCTGGCCGCAGCACCCAGGGCCGTGGCCACGGGGATCAGCAAACCGTTGCGCACCGCCGCCTGGCTGCCATAGCCGGTCACGTCGATCGCGGTGCCGGCCAGGGTCCAATGGTCGAGCGTGTCGAAGCCATTCAAGGCGCTGACATCGATCACTTGCGACCAGGTCAGCAGCGGGGTCGAGCCGACGAGGCTGGCCGGGCTGGCGCTGACGATGGCTGGCGCGACGTAGCCACCACCGCTCAGGCTGATCACCGGCGCGCTGGAGTTGCTGCGCAGATCGAGCACGGTCAGGTCGATGCTGCCATTGGCCAAGGCCAACGCCTGCACCTGGTAGTTCGCGCCCAGGCCGGTCCGCAACTGGCTCGCCAGGTCGGCCGCCACCAGGCTCAGCAATTCGCCGTCCGCCGCGACGGTGTGCGTTGCGAACGTACCCGCCACGCTCACCGACCATTGCTCACCGGCGATCCCGACCGCAGCGGCCGCCGCATTGCGTGCGCCGGTGGTCAAGGTCACGGCTGCGTGGCCGGGTGCCCGGTCGGCGGGCGGCGTGTAGGCCGTGAAGGTGGTCGCGCCGACCGCGTTGATGAAGACATGGCTGCCGTCGGTGCTGGCAACGTAGGCGCTGGCAGCAAAGGCGGTGTTGAGCTGGGTGACCAGCGCAGCAAGATCGGCGTCACTGACCCCGGCCGCCGTCTTGCCAGCCAGCAGCGCGCCCGTGCTGTCAACCACATTCAACACCCAGGCGCCGCTGCCCGGTTCGGCCACTGCGCGACTGCTCAGCGTGGTGGTGGCCAGTTGTGTCGTCGTCTTGACGGCCGTGTTGTCTGACAGCGTGCTCGTGGCACCGGACTTGAAGGCGACCAGGGTGCTGCCGACACGCAGCACGGTGTAGCCCAGCGATGCGGCCGTGGACGCCGTGGCCAGCTTGGCTTTCAGCGCCTCGGCCACCGTCGCGACCGATTCACTGCCGCTGGCGATGTAGTCGGCCCGCAGCAGCGTGTGCGTGCCCGCGTTGTTGTGATCCAGGGTCAGGGCGGAAATACTGCCCTGCGTCGTGGCCCCGGCGGCCACCGTCAGCGCCGCGCCGTTGGCCAGGCTGCTGCTGCCCAGGCTGGGCGGGGCGACAAGAACAGGGAAGCTTGTGGCGCTGGACGAGCGCAGCGTCACCACAGCCAGACTCGCGCTAACGCTGTAACCGCCCGTCACGCCGATGGCCAGCTGCTGGGCAATGTAGGCACCCACGGCGGCGGCGTTCGCAAGGCCGGTCTCAAGCCCGGTCCAGGTGTAGCTGCGCGTGAGGGTATAGGCGCCGCTGCCGTCGTTCAGCGCCAACACCCAGGTGTTGCCGACGGCCTGCGACGCCATCGCTCCGGTCGTCACTGTGACCGTCGAGGCCCATTCGGTCGCAGCCGGGGTGGTGGCGCTGATGTCGGCGCTGTTGCTGAAGGCGGCAACAGCGCTGAGCGAGAAGTTGGCCGCGCTGCTCGAATGCACGACAAAGTCGGCACCGGACACATAGGTCGCCGTGAATCCACTGGCCGTCAACCCCAGGCTCAGGCTCGCCGCCAGCTGCTGCGCCACGAAGGCGCTGACCGCAGCGGTGTCGGCCATCGCACCTTCGGTGCCCAGCCAGATGTAGCTGCCGGTCGCGACTAACCCGGCGGAGGCGTTTTTCAGCTCGACCGCCCAGCTATTGCCGACCGTCGGCGTGGCCGAGCTGGCAGTCACCGTCACCGTGGCATCGCCCCAGGCGCTGGCGGCAGCGGCCGACGCGGCCATGCCGCCCTGCACACTGCCGACCTGGCTCAAGTCGAATGCAGCATTGGCGGTGTTGATGACCATCAGGCTGCCGGCGCCATCGGTGCTCGCGACATAGCTGCCAGCACCGAAGGCCAGGTTCAGCGTGTTGGACAGCAGCTGGGCAATCGATTCCCGCGTTTCGTTCGCAGCATCGCTGACCGTGTGGCTGGCCGTGGCGACCAGGGCCCCGGCTGCCGTCTTGACCAGCACCTGCCAGTACTGGCCGTTTGCAATTGCCGGGCTGTTGCCCAGCGTCAGCACCTGCACACTCGCTGCGGCTTGCGTCACATGGCTGGCGACCGAGAGGTTCAGACCCAGGCCGGTGGCCGTACTCACCAGCACCGTGTTGCCGCTGACGCTGGCCACATAGCCGGCGGGCAGATGGCTGGTGCTGCCGCTGGTGCTGTTGAGCTCGGCAGCCAGGGCGGTGGCAATGGCGGCCAGCGTCGACCCGCTGGAAGGCACCGTGACGCTGGCACTGGCGATCAAGGTGCCCGCCGTGTTGCTGACGGAGACCGCCCAGACCTCACCGGCCACCGGCGTGCCCGACAGCGTGCGGCCGGCGCTGGCCATGGCCGGCACGCGGTTCAGGCCGATCTCGAAATCGGCACCCAGCACGTCGATCACCACAATGCTTGCGCCGTCGCTGCTCGCCTGCTTGCCCATCAGGCTTTGTGCGTTCAGGGCAGCATTGAGGGCTGCGGCCAGTTTGTCGCTCAGGTACGCCTGCACCGTCTGGCCGGCCGTGGCGGCAGCGGCGGCGTCGGTGCCGAGCCAGGTATAGCTGGCCGTCGTGAGGATGGTGCCGTCGCTGGTGTTGCGCAGCGTCAGCTGCCAAACCTCGTCCATCGTCGGCGCGTCGGTCACCGCCACCGCGTGAGCACTCAGCGTCGCGCTGCTGCCGGCGATCTGGCCACCAGCACCGGCCGTGACCGCCATGGCGACGGTGAAGGCATCAGCGCGGGCGCTTGCCCAGACCCGCAGGCTGTGGGTCGCCAGGTCGTAGCTGGCGTCTTGCGCAATCGGTGCGCTCACGCGGACATGGGCGGCGTGAATCAAGGTCGCCAGCGCAGCGCCCACATCGTCCAGCGTCTGCGGCGTGCTCGGCAGGTTTAGGTTGACCAGCTGGCTGTAGACCACGCCGTTGACCGTGACCGACCAGTTCTCATAGCTCTTGGGTGTGCCGGTGAGTTGCAGATAAGCCTCACGCCATTGCAGATTGGCCGCCGGGCTGACCGGCGTGCCAACAAGAGCGGCGCTGCCGGTCGAATCGACGCCCGATTTTTCAAAGCTCACGGCAAAGCCGGCCGGTTGGCTGGCCTTGGTGATGTGCGGCAGGATTGACGCACTCACGCTTGCCACCGCGTAGCCCGCTGCGCGGGCCTTGGCGGCCAGATCGAGCGCGATGAAGTGGCGGGCGTTGTCGCCAGCGGCGTCGTTCGTCACGCCCTCATTGCCGGTCCAGGTGCTGCTGAAGGCGAGGCCGTCAAGCATCAGGGTCCAGGTATCACCAACCTGCACCGCCCCGCTGAGCGTCAGGCTCGCATCGCTGAACTTGACGCTGGCGCTGTTCGCCACCGTGCCCGTCTTCGTCACCAGCGCGGCGCTTCGCACCTCGTGCTTGATGTCGAACCAGACACCGGTCGGATCGGCGATTTCCAACTGGCCGCTGGTCGCATTGGTGTTGACGGTGTACAGCGCGTCGCGCGCTGTCGCGCCGCGCTCCGAGGCCACAGTGGACTTCAGGCCCAGCGCGATATCGGCGAGGGCGCTGTCGGTGGCTTTGACGGTATAGACATAGCTCTTGTTGTCCAACTGCAGGGTCCAGCGATCACCGGTGGCGACCGCGCCGCTGAGTTGGACGGTGGCTGTCGAGAAATAGGTCGCTGACCCCGAGAACGGCGCGGTGGGCGCGTCAAGGGTCGGGCTGGTGATGCTGCCCGACGGCGCCGATATCAGGCCTGCATCAACGGTCAGCAGGTAGCGGTCCGGCTGGTTGCTGCCGGTGCCGCGCACGATGGCATACGGCGTGCTGGAGTCCACCGTTTTGCTGACGCTGCCGTCGGCGTTGTAGGTGACGCTGCCAATGTCGGCGTTGTAGAAGGTGAACCAGGAGCCGGCGCTGTTCAGGCTCTGCCCAGCGGCCGTGCCCGAGCTGCTGTTCTCGGCAATCGGCTCGGGTGCGAACACGAAGCTGCTGACCGGATGCTGCTCCAGCGAAATCTTCAGCTCGTAGTCAACACCCTTGGGCAGGCCGGTCGACCAGTTGTTGAGCCAATACAGCCAGTTCGAGACCGAGACGGTGTAGGTGCCGGCGACGCTGATGTCGTAGGTCAGGTAGTCGTCAAACCAGGTGCTGCTGCCGGTGCCGCCCTGGTTGGGCGCCGACCAACCCCGGCCCACGGCGATCAGGCTCTGCGAGCCGTCATACAAGCGCAGTTGCGAGGCCCAGAGCTGCTTGTCGGCGCGCTCGAAGCCATGATCGATATCCAGGGTCACCCGCACTTTGTGATCGACCGTCTCCGCATCGATCATGGCCTGGGTGACCGTGAACTTGAAGAAGTCGACATCGCCTTCACCACTCGCCTTGACGGTGAGGTGCGGCGTGACGGTGGCGGCGTTGGCGTCGAAGAACTCAGCATCGCGCCCACTGCCCCATTTCGCCAGGTCCAGGGTCAGGGCGTCGGCGATCGAGTGGTTGGCAACCTGCTTGCTCTCAAACATCACCGGTACGCCGAAGGTCGCCTTCAGTTGGGTGACTGCAACGGCGGCGGTGGCCGTGGCCGCAAACTTGGCGGCGTTCTTTGCCGTCAGGTCGGTTTGCAAGCTGGACTTGAGGCCGGTGGCCAGGGCCAGCAGCGAATCCGGCAGGCTGGCATTGGCCAGAGTTGTAGTGCTGCCGGTGTAGACCAGCCCACCGGTGGCCGTGTCGGTCAGGGTGATCGTCCAAACCTCGCCCGCCATCACGGCGGTCGGGCCGCTGAAGGCGATGTTGAGGCTCAGGTTGTCGGCCGCCAGAGAGATTGTGTAGCGCGTGGTTGGCAGTGAGATCGCCGAGGCCGGCTGGCGCACCGAAATCGTGGCGGTGTACTGCTGCAAGTCACCGGTCTTGGGCACGATCTTCAACACCGCACCGTTGTCGAGGGTGCCTGCCACCGAGCCAGCGCCGAGCACCGTCGTGTCGGTCGGCTCCACCACCGTCGTCGAGCCGCCGGATTCGGTGATCAACACGCCCTGCGTGTCGTCGTCAGCAATGGTGACGTCGACCGAATCGACCAAGGTTGCTTTCAGACTGGCACCGACCACCACGCTGTAGGCCTTGCCGTTCAGGGACAGGGTCCAACGGTCGCCCGCATTGACCGCCGTGCTCGTGGTCGCGCCCAGGTCGAAGACGAACTTCTTCAGGTAATCGTTGCTGTAGCTTGAGCCCGAGGCGGTGGCCGTCAGCCCGCTGACCAGCTTGCTGGGGTCGTCGAACCTGACAGTGAAGCCGAGGCCGTCTTTGCGGCTGAGCACCAGCTGGTTGCCGGTGCCGACCGACACGTTGAAGAGATTGCCCTTGGCGATCTTGTCCTTCAACGCGGTGGCAAGCTTGGTGGCGGTGTCGTCCGCAGCAAAGGTATGTTCAAACGGCGTGCCGTCCAGCAACACGGTCCAACGCTCGCCCGCCACCACGGACGCGAGCGCCAGGTTCAAGGTGGTGGCCGTGAAGTGGTCGTTGCTGGTCTGCCGATCGGCAACGAGCTCGGTGATGCTTTGCTGCTGGCTCAGCCCAGCCGTCAGCCCCGTCGCTGCCGCGCCGACACCGATATTGGCCACCACGCCGGCTGTCGTCCCGAGGCGGATGCCGATCACGCCGGCATCGCGCATATTGACGACGATGCTGCTGCCGCCGCTGGTATTGCTGGCGGCAAGCGCCGCAAAGACCGGGCCGCTGATGCGCGCTGCCAACCCGGCCGTCACGCTGGCGGCGGTGTCGCCAATGGCAAAGGTGTGGACAAAGGCGGTGCCGTTGAGCCACAGGGTCCAGGTTGAGCCAACGGTCGGCGTGCCGGTCAGGGCCAGATCGATACTGGCCTTGGTGTAGTAATTCGGCACGCCAGCATCGGCGGTGAAGCCACCGGTGGTGGCCGGGTCGCGCTCCACCGTGATGGTCGTGCCCGAGCGGGTGAGCGTGTAATTGCCCTGCACATCGGCAGCGATCTTGGCCAGCAGGCCTTTGACGGCATCGTCAATCTGCAGGTTCTGAAAGGCGACGGTGCTGCTGCTGTCCAGCGCCTGGGTGATGCGGGCGTAATGGATGCCCTCAACCACCGCATCCTGGCTGGCGGAAACCTGCACCGACTGCGGCGTGAACCAATTGCTGGCGGTGAAGGTCAGGGTCGTGCCCAGGGCATTTGGCGTGCCGTTCAGGAACAGCTGCGAGACCAAGGCCGCTGTGGCGGTGCCGCCAGTCGCGGCAATCACGCTGAGCGCGGCAAAGTCGCCGGTGCGCGCGAAATCGATCTCGTACAGACCTGACGTTGCCGAGGCCTGCACAAGCACCGCATCAGCCCCCAGCGACGGGGCCAGGGCTGCGTTCAACGCGCTTTGCAAAGTCGCAGCCTGGTCAGCCGCCGAGCCGGTAAGGTTGATCGTGCCGGTGTTCAACAACTGGCCCGGATGCGCGGGGTCAGCCACACCCAGGCTCAGCGCCGATACGCCCGCCGCCAGCGTGAGCGTCTGGCGGTAAATCTCGGCATTGACGTTGACCTTCACGTCGGCGGACGGCGCGCGTGTCAACACGACCTGGTAGGTGCGACTTGCGCCGCCTTCGGTCACCAGCATCTCGCCCACAGGCGGCAACACCAGCACGCTGGACACGTCGTTGTCGACCACTTCGGCCACCAGCGATTCGACGTTGATACCGTCGTATTCGTCACCGTCGTCGGCGCTCGCACCCTGGCGCACCGAATGCTGAATGTTGACGATGCGCGTGCCTTCGGCAACGCCATCGTCGGGCGCATCAACGGTGATCTCTTGCGGCAGGAACCAGTTGCTTTCGTTGAAGACCAGCGCCACTCCGCTCAGCGAGGCCGTACCCAACGCGGCATGGCTGCCCAGCGCCGTCGCCTGCACGCGCACGCCCTCAGCACCGGCCCGACGCTCGGCTTCAATCGGCTGCACCGGCGCGGCGGTGACATAGACCGTGCCCTTGGGCGGCCGGGTCAGCACCACGGTGTAGTGCGAGCGGGTCATGCCAGCGATGGCCAGCGCGAGGGTCGTGCCCGGTGCCTGGTTCAAGGCCTCCTCGAACACCCGCAGCGGGCCGTCCAGCAACGAAATCACCACGCCGGGCGCTTCGTTGTCCAGCACATTGACCGAGAGGTCGGGCACATAGACGCCGGGGCTGCTCATGTCGATCAGGCCGCTGTGTCCCAGGCCGCCATTGGCCACCACGGTGACTGGGGCGCCGTTCTCGCTGCCGCCGACATTGAAGGTGTCGCTGCCCAGGCCGCCGACCAACACCACCTCAACATGGGGGTTGGTGCTGCCGACGTAGAAGTTGTCATTGCCTTCCAGCGCATCGACAACGACCTTCTCCAGGCCGGCAAAGGTGACAAAAACCCCGGCGCCGAACACGCCCTTGTCGTTGACGACCACATCGTCCGCGAACTCGGTGCCGACCACGGTCAAGGTGTCGTAGCCGTCGCCGCCATCGATCTGGATCGGCGCGTTCAGCGTGTAGCTGATCAGGTCCGAACCCTGGCCGCCATTGATGTTGGTGCGCGGTGCCTTGGGGTCGCTCGGGTCCACCTTGATGAAGGCGCGGACGCGGAAGGTGTCGTCGTCATCCTCGCCATACATCCAGAGATCGGCGACGTTGTGATAGACGGTGAAGGTGTCATTGCCGGCCCCGCCGTAAAGCGTCGCGGTTTTGCTGATGCCGTTGCTCAGGTAACCGCGTGAGGTCAGCGTGGTGTCGATGACATCGTTTGGCCCAAGACCGGCGCTGGCATCGCGCGGCGAATTGAACAGCTGGCCGACCTGGAAGCTGTCGTTGCCGGCATCGCCGTAAACCGTCAACACCGCATCGCTGTCGTCGAACACGAAAGTGTCGTTGCCAGCGCGGCCGTGCACGGTGATACCCCCGTCGATACCGGCGTAGCGGACCTGCTCCATGTCCCCGCTGCGATTGCCCTGGCTGTCCAAAGCCACCGCCGAGATCGTGAGCGGGCGGAAGAAGAAGGTGTCGTCCCGGTCGCTGCCGTAGATCTGCAACAGATCGACACCCTCATCAGCGCCGCTGTCGTCCACCTTGATCAGTGCCCGGCCCTGGCTGGCCAGCGCAATCGTGTACTGGTCGCCGTCGCGCTGGCCGTCCAGGTTCAACGTGGCGTTGATATTGTTCTGGAAGGTCTGCGTCGTACCGTCGGCCAGATAGCCGACCAGGAAGACATCGTTGCCCGCGCCAGCGTTGATGAAGGTCTCGCCGCGGATGGCGCGGATGATGATCTGGTCGTTGAACTGGCTGCCGGCTGCGATCTCGTCGCCGGTCGAAATGTGGGTGCTGCCGGTGTGGGTGTTGTCGATGTAGAGACGGTCGTTTTTCTTGCCCAGCGCAAGGGTCAGGTCCTCGAAGCCGTTGTAGACGACGCCGCCGCCCAGCGTCATGCCGAAGCCACTGATCGCCGAGGCGCTGAGCGTGCCCGATGAGTTGCGGTCGGCGTCCTCCCCCTCGTCATCGAAGAAGAGCCTGTCGCTGCCCGCACCGGCGATCAGCTCGACCCGGCTCTGGATGTCGTTGACCGTACCCAGATGATCGGTCTGGCTGAGCGGGTCCGAGCCGATGTAGAAGTTGTCGTTGCCGGTCTGGCTGGTAATGGTCACCTTGGCGCGGGCAGCGGTGGCCAGCACGGTGAAGGTGTTGTTGCCCTGGCCCAGCCAGACATTGAGCTTTTCGAGCTCGCGGTACTGGATGCCGAAGGGGCTGAGGCCGGTCACCGTCGTTGCGTTCAGCACGCCGCTGGAATTGGCCAGATCACCGGCCGCGTCGAGATTGAGCGTGTCGAGGTCGTTCGCCCCGTCGGCGCTCGCACCATTGCCGTAGACGATCACCGGCGCATTGATCAGGGACAGCGTGCCGACGCGGTCGCCCGGCACGCGATCGGTGCCGAGGTTGAAGGTGTCGCTGCCGGCACCGCCCTTGAGCACGGTGGTGACACCGGTGGCCGTGACCAGGCGGCTGCTGTCGGCAACCATCTGGCCGATGTCGCGCACCGTCGGCGTGATGAACTCGATGCGCCAGGGGTTGGCCGCACGGCCGGTGCCAGTCACGTTCACGGTAAAGCCGCCCAGCGCCTCCAGCGCCGTCTTGAGCTCGGCAGCACTGGCGTTCCAGACAATTGGCGAGGTGTTGCGGCCGTCGAAGCCGAGCTGGAAGCGGCCACCATTCACGCCGGCATCGAGGGTGACCGTCTGCACCTCGGCCACGCCGCCAAGGCCCGGGGTGGTGGTGGCGACCACGGCATTGAGCAGATCCACGCTCAGCGGTGGCAAATTGCTGCGCGCCGGGTTGGCGAACTCGATCCGCCACGGGCTGGCCAAGGTGCCGATGCCGGAGACGTTGACACCGATGCCGCCCAGTGCCTCAAGGGCGGCCTTGATCTGCGCCGCGCTGCTGTTGTGGGCCAGGGTCGCCGTCGTCTTGCCACCCAGATTGAGCGTGAAAGGGGCCGTGCCGGTGGTGTAGACCGTCTGCACCTCGTTGGCGGCCGCGCGGCCATCCAGCAGGGTGCCAATCCTGACCGTGCCGCCGGTCAGTCCCGCTGCATTGACGCCCAGCTGCGCGACATTGACGCCGCCCGGCGTGGTGAAGACCACTTTCCACGGGTCGTCGAGGCCGCCGCTGCCGGTGACGCTGACCGCGTCGATGCTGCCGAGGTTGTCCAGCGCCACCTTCAGCTGCGCAGCTGTGGCTTTGAAGCTGATGGCGGCCGTGGTCTGGCCGCCGAAGCTCAGCGTGAAACTGCCGCCGGTGGCCGTGCTGTAGAGGCTCTGAATCTCGTTGACCGCCGTGCCGCCCTCGCTGAGCGTGGTGACCACGGCCGCAGCCGCGCTGAGCAGGCCAACATCATCGACCAGCAGCTGCGGCACATTGCTCACGCCGGTGTCGATGAAGGTCACACGCCACGGCGAGGCCGCCGTGCCCAGGCCGCTGACGCTGACCTGAATGCCTGCGGCCAAGGCCTCAAGGGCAGACTTGAGCGCTGCTGCCGTGGCGTTGTAGGCGATCGGCGCGGTGGTTCGGCCATCGTGCGTGAGTGTGAAGCTGCCGCTCGACGCGGTGGCCACCACCTCCTGCACTTCGTAGACGGCCGCGTGGCCCTCGTACTTGGTCGTGATCTCGGCCTCGCCAGGGACACGGAAATCACCCTCGCCGGTGGCGACCAGCAGCGCGACCGGGCCGGCCGGGTCCTGAAAGCTGATACGCCACGGGTTGTTGCCCGAGCCGTCGCCGGTGACCTCGACGCTGCCAATATTGTTCAGGTTGTCCAGCGCCGTTTTGACTTGCGCAGCGGTGGCCCGGTAACCCAGCAGGCCGGTGGTCTGGCCGTTGAAGCTCAGGCGGAAGCTGCCGCCGCTGGCATCGGCATAGACGGCCTGGACTTCGGTGTTGGCGGCCAGGACGGTGCTGGCATTGCGGCCGGTGTTCTCACGCTCTACCGTCAGGCGGCCGGCCATCACCAATGAGTTGCTGGCCGCGTCCATCACCAGTTGCGGAATGTCGCTGAGGCCGGGCGCGATAAAGCTGACGCGCCAAGGGTCGGCCGCGTTGCCGCTGCCGACTACATTGACGTTGTTGATATTCGACAGCGCTTCGAGCGCCGCTTTCAGCCCGGCGGCCGAGACGTTGTAGGCCAGCAGCGCCGTCTGCTGGCCGTTGAAATTCAGCTTGAACTGACCGGCCACGGCCGCGCCAACACTGATCTCCTGCACCTCATTGGCGGCACGCTGACCTTGCACCACGGTCGTGACCGCGGCGCGCCCCGACAGCGCAATCAAATTGATCGTGTCGTTGCCGCCACCGGCATTGACCGTGGTCGCGCTGCCGGCGCTGTTGTCGATGAAGAAGTTGTCCGCGCCCTGGCCCAGGGTGATGGAAACGCTTTCCAGCCCGTAATACTCGATCGCCTTGCCAGCAGGCGACAAGCCCTCGATGGTGGTCGGCGTCAGGCGGCCGGTGATCGCGTTCGGGTTGGCTGCGTCGTTGATGACCAACTGGTCGAAGAAGCCGGCGTAGGTGGTGGACACCGGGCTGAACGCCGACAACTTGCGAAGGGGCACATAAATACTGTCGTAGACCGGCACGATGGACGGCCGCGCGGCATTGCCATTGCCGCTGTCGATGCTGCGGTTGCCGTAGGCATCGAGATAGATTTTCTTGCCGACGGTGATCGCTTCCAGCGCGGCTTCGATCTGGGCGGCGCTGGCGTTGTAGGCGATCGGCGCGGTGCTGACTCCCTGGTAGCTGAGCACAAACGTGCCGCCCAACGCGTTGTTGGAGAAGGTCTGCGCCGGCTGCGCGTTCTGCACGGTGCCGATGGTGGTGGCGATCTGGCTTGTCGGCCCGGCCACCAACTGGGGCAGATCCTGGTAGGCCGGTTCGAGGAAGGTGATGGTCCAGGGCGTTGCGGCCTGGCCATTGCCGGTCACCGTAACGCGTCCGATGCTGCTCAAGGCTTCCAGCGCCGCTTGCAGCTTGTCGGCCGAGGCGTTGAAGGGGATCGCGTCGGTTTCCTGGCCGCGGAACACCAGCGAGAAACTGCCACTGGTGGCCGCAGTCGAGATGCGTTGGACCTCGTTCGTGGCACCCAGACTGGCCAGCTTCAAATTGCGCGAATCGGCGGTCACGGCCCCCGGGTTCGCGGTGAAATTAAGCACCCAGGGATCACCCGCCCGACCGCTGCCCGTCACCGCCACGCCCGACTTGAAGGCGCTTGACGGGATCAGTTGCTCGCCAAAACCCGGGCCACTCCAATTGCCGAGCAAGGTCGCAATGCCGCCGTTCTCGAACATGCGGACTTCAAAGCTGTGCACGCCCGCCAGCAAATTGGCCCGCTGCACGCTGACGCGCGTCGCGTCGGCATGCAGGCCGTCGTTGTTGAGGATCTGCACGCCGTCCAGGAACAGCACCGAGCCGTCGTCGCTGGTGGTCGAGAAGCTGTAGGTGCCAGTGGTGGGGATGAAGATCGAGCCGGTCAGGCGGACGGCGAAGTAGTCGCCCGGGCCGCCCGGCCACTGAGGGAACGCGCCGGGCGTGGCCAGGAAATTCACATTCGGCACGATGGTGGTGTAACTCGGCGTGGCGCCGAAATTGACTTGATTCAGCGCGCTGAGGCTGCGTCCAATATTGAAGAAGTCGGCCTTCAGCCCGGCCTGCCCGCCGACCAGGTTGGCTGTTTCCAAGGCCGCCTGCACCTGGGCCGCCGTGGCGTCGAAGGGAATCGCGGCGGTGGTGCCGCCGTTGACGGTCAGGGTGAAGGTGCCGCCGCTGCCGGTCTGGTAGATGGTCTTGACCGTCGGGTCCGCGCCCTGCGAGATGCTGACGCCCTGCAGATTCTGAGTGCTCGCGCCGAGGTCGGTGATGGTCTGGCCGACCCCGTTCGGGAACAGCAGCGACCACTGCTGGCTGCCAGTCTGGCTCACGCTGACATCACCGATGCTGGCCTTGACCTCGTCGTGGAAATTGACCGACACGATTTGACCGGTGACCGGGTCAAGCTTGGCGACGTTGACCCAGACTTCGGCGCCGTTCTTCTGCACGATGGGCACCTTGACCACATCGTTGCCAATTTTTCGGAACACCATCGGCGAGTTGTCCACCAACTGCTTGAACAGCGGATCAAGGTCGGTGTAGAGGACGGTCTGGACATCGTCCCTGATGCTGAGATCGCCTTCGGTGATCAGCCGGTCTTCGATGTATCGGACGCGCTGGCTGGTGTCGGACACATTGACGGTGTCATTGCCCGAACCGCCCAGGATGCGCAGCTCGCCCTTGACCGCCTCGACGGTGATGGTGTCGTCGCCGCCACCCGCCACCAGGGTTGTGTTGCCCTCGACCGTGGTCTTGAAGACGAAGTTGTTGGCCTTGGTATCGCCCGCGCCGTCAAAGCCCAGGCGGATGTCCATGTTCTCGATGTTCTGGATCAGCACACCGGTGTAGGACGTGCCATTGAGCGCCGTGCCGCCATTCAGGCCCAGTCCCTGCAGGCTCAGATAGTCGCTGCTGACGGCCTTGCCGGCGTCGTCGAAACGCTGGCGGTAATCGGTGATCTTCAGCGGGATGCGGCCATGGGCCAGTGCATGCTGCAGGGTCACGGCCGCGATCTGGCCACCGGCCTGCTGGCGCGTGATGGTGATGGTGTTGCCGACCGCCACCGCGCTGAGCGTCACGTAGTCGTCGATGGCCTTGGCCAGGAAGCGCGCCACCGTCGGCAGCGAACTCTGGGCCGCACTGGGCCAGAAGTTGAAGGCAATCGGCGCCGTCGAGACGCCGTCGTTGATCAACAGGCCCCAGAAGTCCTGCGCGCTGACGCTGCCGTTCAGGGTGACGGTCCAACTGGTTCTGCCATTCGCCTGCGTCACGCTGCCCGAATTGGCAACCAGCGGCTCGGCCACGCTGCTGGCCAAGCGGGTGATCAGGTCGGCACTGGTCTGGCCGGTGATGATGATCTGGCTGCCCGAAGCCGTCGCGTTGTAGTTGGCGTGGGCATTGATGCTGGCAGCCAACGCGCTGGCGACACTGCTCAGCGTGTCGTTGCCGGTGGCCGTGTAGGGCGTGAAGCTGTAGGTGTAGCCGTTGCGCTCGTTGGTGTCGGTGTCAAGGCTGACGGTGAAGACCTGGCCTGCCAGCACGAGCCCCGTCAAATTGAGCGTCGTGCGGGTCGGCTCGCGCACCACCACGCCGCCGTCGAACAGCGCCCGGCCCTGGGCATCGAAGGCCTGGATCCGCTCACCGTCCTTGATGGCGATCGACTCGGTCGACAGCAGGCCGTTGCTGACCGTGCCGTCCTCGTGATGGACCACCAGCATGTCGCCGCCGGTCTCGTTGTCAGTGCCGCCGTCGATCACCAGGCGGCCCTTGATGTCGGCCACCGTGTAGTTGGGCGTGGACATCAGGGCGAAGGTCGGCGGATCAATCTCCACCACCGCCGGCGTGATCACGCGTGCCTCTGGCAGCACCGGGCGGTTCACGGCATAGCGGATCTCAGGCAGGACTGCGGTGACGTCGACCACCGGATCCCACCACGACCAGCCGTAGCGCATGCCGATGCGGACACTGGTCAACACCGCCTGCTCGATCACGTTTTGCAGGCTGCTGTGGCTGAGCAGGTGGAAGCTCGGATCCTTGCGCAGCTCACTGTTGTACCAGGCTGTCAGCTCTGCAGCGATCTGGACGGCGGCCCAGCCCCGGATGGCACCGTCACTGCCCCACACCGAATCCCACCAGCCGTAACGGACTTGACGGGTCTGCGCTGGCAGCACGCGGATGTCTTCGACCAGCAAGGCCGGGTCCTGCACGGTGAACGGCGGCGGCTGGTACTTGAAGGCCGGCGGATCAAAGACCTGGGCAGGCGCCTGGCCGCCAAGGTAGATGGTGTCGTCGTTGCTGCCGCCGCGCACGGTGATTTCCATGTCGGCCGGCGTGCTGAGCACATAGATCTCGTCCTTGCCGCCGCCGCCGTTGATCTCCAGGCGCTCAATGAAGGAGAAATAGACGATGCGGCCGGCGCCGGAGACATAGTGGTCGGTGATAACGAATTGGTCGTCGATCGGTGTGCCGTTGACGACCAGGGTGTCGGTGCCGTAGCCGCCGTTGATAAAGACCGGTGCGTTCTGCACGTACTCATACCGGTTCGAGCCCTTGCCGCCGAACAAGCGCGTCAGGTTGGTGATCTCGTCCGGCCGGTCGGGGTTCTTCTTGAGCGTCAGGAAGGTGTTGATGACGAAGGTGTCGTCATGGTCGCCGCCGGCCAAATAGAGTGCCGCGATGTTGTGATTGACCTCGAACTTGTCGTCCTGCGTGCCGCCAAACACATAGAGCGCAAAGCTGTTGCCGTTGCTCATGTTCTGCACATCGGCAATCGGCACGCCGTCTGGGTATTCGAGGTTCTTGTTGCCCTCGTCGGGGATCTGCGGCACGGTGCCAATGACGATGTTGTCGTCGCCCCGGCCCAGCTCGATCACCGTCACCACCGCCGTGTCGTCGCTGAGCAGCGAATCATTGCCATCGCCGGTGCGGATGGTCATCCGTTCGATATTGCTGAACAACACCGTGTCGCGCAGCGGATTGGGGCCGCGGATGGCGTTCTGCAGGCCGCGCGCCACGTCGAGCAACTGGTCTTTCAGCTTGACGGTGTAGCTGTAGGCGACGCCGTCGACCTCAACGGTCCAGACGGCCCCGGCCACCACCGCGCCCGTCAGCCGGATGCGGGCACCGTCACCGCCATTGGCTGCCGCCACCACCGCGCCCGTGCCGCTCAGCAGGTTCAGCGCCACCGGCACGCCGGGCCTGCTGCTGCTGACGGCCAGAAACGCCTTGTCGCGTACGCCGGCCGCATTCGGCACGGCGCTGGTGACTTCGATGTTGTAAGGGCGGCTGGGATCAAGCCGCTCGCCGACGATGACGGTGCCGGCGCCATTGCCGGCCTGGTTCAGATAAACCTGGTCGTCACCGCTGGTGCCGAACACATAGAGCTCGTCGTAGCCCTCGGTGCCGCCGCTGTCGCTGAGAGTGACCGTGCCGCCACTGCTGCCGGTCAGGTTGACGATGTAGTACTCGGACTGGCTGCTGCCGTCGATGCGGGCGACCCGGTTGTCGAGCACTGCGCGGCCGGTCCAGCCTATCGTGCGGATGGTGTCGCCGAGCGCAAAGCCTGGCGTGTAGACAATGCCGTCCTGGTCGCCGACGACCAGCACATTGTTGCTGTCGCCACCGCTGATGCGGGCGTTCTCAAAGATTGGCTGGCCGCCAAAGAGCAGCGACTCGACCTCCAGCGGGATCGCCGTCACGGTCAACGTGCCAACGCGGGCGGCGCTGTAGTGGTCACCGGTATCGCGCAGGCCCGGCATCTGCGGATCGGGGTCGCCTTCGAAGTCGATGGCGAAAGGGTCGACGCCGTTGACGAAGGTCGTCTTGTAGAAAGCACCCCCGTTGTCGCCAACGATCTTGCCGACGATGAAGCGGTCGCCGAACAGCGACATGTCCCAGTCGCGCTGCTCGATCAGGGTGTCGTTGCCGCCGGCGTCGATGAAGATATCGGTGCCCGGGCCACCGGTCACTTCGTCATCGCCGAGGCCGCTGTTCAGCAGGTCGTCGAAGGACGAGCCGACCAAGACGTCGTTGCCCGCACCGCCGACCAGGTTCAGTGCCAGCAGGTCATAGACGACGCGGTCGGCTTCCAGCCGGTCGTTGCCACCCACCGTCGACAGCGGGTCGCTGGAATCGGCGTAGATCGTGAGGCTGTCGCCGCCACTGCGCTGGGCGTTCTTGATGTCGTACGCCAGCGCGTAGCCGTTGCTGAGCCGCCGCGTGGCGCTGATGGTGTCGACCGAGCTTTCGACGGTGAACCAGTCGTCCAGGCCAGGATTGCCGTAGATGAAAACCCGGTCGGCCTTGCGGTCGTTCATCGGCTTGCCGTCGGCATCGAGGTTGGGCACCTTGACCTGCACCGTCTCGGGCACCAGGTAGCTGCGGCCCACCGCCGCCGTGAAGGGGGGCGGCGTGCCGGCGCGCACGATCACCAGGCTGTTGCCGCTCTGCGTGGCCTGGTAGGCAGCGTCGGCTTCGATACTGCGGGCCAAGCCGGCGGAGATGCTGGCCAGCGAGTCTCCGGCCAGCACGGTGTAGCTGAAAGAGGTCGCGCCCAGGGTCAGCGACCAGACATCGCCCGCCACCGCTGCGCCGCCCAGGCTGTAGGTGCGCTGCGTCCAGTTCGCAATGCTCAACGCGCCGTTGACCACCTCGGCCTTGTATGACACACCACCGGCCGACAGATTGGCCGTGAGGCTGCCGCTGCTGGCGACGTTGCGGGCATTGATGCTGTTGCTCAGGCCTTGGGTGACGCTGGCCAGCGTGTCGCCAGCGACCGAAGTGACGCTGTAGTCCACGCCGCCGAGGGTCACGAACCAGATATCGCCCACTTTCAGCTGCTCGCTGTCGGCCAGGCTGCTGTTTTGGTCGGCGTCCAGGCTCAGGGTGATGGCAGCCGACAGCAGCCGCTTCTCGAACGGGGTTTCGTTCAACACCAGCTTGCCACCGGCCGGGGCCTTGCCATCGGCAGCCGTGGTGCTGACAGCCGCATCAAAGGCCTTGCCGCCGACCCGCAGCTTGACCTCGACCGCCTTGCCCGACCCACCGGCGTCGTCGATCAAGGCCGCGCTGTAAACGCTGCTGGCGTTGATCAGGGCCTGCAAACGCCCGGCGATCTTGGCCTGCGTGTCGCCGACGGCCACCGTGGTCTTGAAATTCTGCGCGGCGCTGCCCGCACCGGACAGGGTCACGGTCCAGATATCGCCCGGCGTCAGGCTGCCGCTCGGCAAAAGCACCGACGTCTGTTCGATCTGCTGGCCGACGCTGCCGGCCACCTGGCCCGCGAACAAGCGCGTGTTGCCGTTGTTATCGGTCGCCGCCACCATCCGGTAGTCCGGCGTGTTGCCGGTCTGCAAGGTGGTCTGAACGCCGGCCGGCGTGAGGTAGAGGCGGTTGCCAGCGGCGTCAGTCTGCTGGATCGGCCGGGTCTCCATCAGGTCGGCCGAGGCCAGGCCCAGGTCGGAGGTGAAGCCCTTGACGCCGCTCGCCTGCAGGTCGCCAACGATCAGGGTGTCGGCACCGTCGAGCAGGTTGACCGACAGGAATTCGACGCTGGTGCCGGTCAGCAGGGCGGTCTGGCTGCCGATGGTGATGGCGCTGGTGACACCGGCTGCGCTGCGCGTCAGCGTCTCCACCGCGCCGCTGACCGGCCGCGTGCGGTTGATGCTGGCGGAGGCGGTGGTGGTCGACTGGAACTGCACCGTGTCGGCGCCGGTGCTGGTCGTGAGGTTCAGGCCGTCGTCACCGGCATCGCCGCTGATGAAGGCATCCACCCCGTCCGAACCCAGCTCAACCCCCTTCAAATCAAGGTTGCTGCCCGACCACATGAAGGTGTCGTCGCCGGCGCCGCCTACCAGCACATCGATGCCGAGGCCGCCGGTGAGCGTGTCGTTGCCGTCACCGCCCTTGATCACGTCGTCACCGGCCTGGCCCTGCAGTCGGTCGTTACCGCTGCCGCCGTCAATCCAGTCATTGCCGCTGCCGCCGCTGATCTGGTCGAGTCCAGCACCGCCAAAGATCTCGTCGTCACCGGCATCCCCCTGGATGCGGTCGCCATGCTTGGCGGTGGGGTCGTCAGACTCGTCGCCGCCGTAGATCAGGTCATTGCCGTCGCCACCGGCAATGAAATCGTCGCCGGCACCGCCGTCGAGGATGTCATTGCCGGCGCCGCCGTCGATCTTGTCGTTGCCGCTGCCGCCATAGATTTCATCGGCCGCGCTCCCGCCGACCAGAATGTCGTCGTCCTCATCGCCGAAGGCCCGCAAAACGCCGGCGCCGCGCTGGGTCACGGTGTCACTGCCGACGCCACCGTGGAACTCGATGGCAGCCGTGACACCCTTTTCGACCAGCAGTTCGTCGTCACCCAGGCCGCCATCGCCGATCACCCGGGTCACGCCCACATAGCGCTCGGTGAAATACTGGTACTTGACGGTGGTGACCTCGGACACGCCATCGGCTGCGAGCTCGTGGCCGATGGTGAACTTCTCGCTGTCGTCCTGGCCCCAATCCTGGCCGCGCTGGCCGGCGCGCGAGCCCATATTGAGCCGCAGCACGCCGTCGTCGACGCGCTGGTAATAGACCGCCGGCGTGTTCTTGGCCGGGTCGGCCGCCGTCATCAGCACATTGCTGCGGCTGACGTGGCTTTGGTCCACCAGATCGGGCGGCACCACGCCCTTGCAGACCAGGTTGAAGTCGAACAGGGTCGCGTGGAAGAGGCTGAAAGTCTCGTCGAACAGCGTGATCTTGAAAAAGCCGGCGTCGATGCCGATCCACAAGAAGGCATCTAGCCCGATCGTCAGCGCGCCATTGGTGTCGAACAGGCACTGCGGCCCGTCTTCAAGGCGATGCAGGATCTCGGCAAAACGCAGCTTGCCATCGCCCCAGTTTTCGTCGGACTGCTGCCGGTGCCAGGGATGGTTGGGATCGGGGCCGACCGCCGGGTTGTCGTTGAGGTCGAAGTTGATCGTCATCGTGATGTTGCCATCGACCCCGGCCTCGACCAGCCCGCCCAGGCCCAGCGAGGCGCCGGCAAAGATGCTGGCAGACAGCGTCACTTCGGGCATATCCACGCCATTGACGATATGGTCGTCGAGGAAGAAACCGTCAGCGGCCAGATAGGCTCGGCCGAGGTCGAAGTCCAGTCCGTCGCCATCGGTGGTGGACAGATCCCAGCCCTTGCGCCATTCGTTGATGCCGTGCGTGTCGAAGCCAAAGCTGAAATTGGTCGTGGCCTTCACCTCGCCCCCGAAGCGGGCGTTCAGACCCGGGAAGATCGGGAAGGCCTTGACGTACTTGAACTCCAGTTCAAGCTTGGGCAGGTCGTAGATGAACAGCGTCACGTCCTTGCCGGTGAGCAGCCCGAACGCAAGGCTCGGGTCGCTCAGCAGCGGGAAGCGGAAGGCGCCGTTGGTGGTGCCGATCTTCTTCGTGACATTGTTGGCCTTCTCGTTCGAGGTGGCGGTCGGGTTGCTGGGCGGCGCGCTGGCGATTGGCGCGGCCGTCTTGGCGGCGCCCGGTGTGCGCATGTCGCCGCCCACCTCGAAGGTGCCGAAGCTGATCAGGATCGGTCCCGGGTTGCTGTCGATGAAATCGTCCACCGTCTTGATGAAGACCAGCACATCGGCAATCGCATTGACCGCCTTGACGATGGGCGCGTACTTGGTCTTGCCCAGCACGATGCTGCCCAGACCCAGCAGATTTGCTTCGTTCGGCGCCGCGCCCAGGGCCGTCAACAAGGGGATCGGCGTCGTCAGCAATTCGACCACCGGGTCCAGCGGCTTGAGCGTGTCGCGCACCTTGCCGATCAGCGGGCTGATGAAGCCACTGATGAACTGGCCCAGATCGAGCTGCACGTTCTCAAACGTGATCACCGGCGCGCCGCCAAAGGTGGCCTTGTTGAGGCCGGTGCCGATAGTCACATCGGCAAAGGTCTGGCTGTAGTGGAAGACGGTGTGCAGCTGCGGGAACTGCAGGCCAGCGATCGGCGGGATGCTGACCAGGGCTTCCAGATCGACATCGGCTTTTGCGGTGAGGTTGACATTGACGTCCAGTCGCTCGCCCTGCGTCACGTCCCAGCGGCCATCGCCGCCGGCATCGGCCAGATCGACACTGAAGGTGGCGCTCAGCGCGCTGGCCTCGTTGTCGGCGGCAAACGTGCCCCATTTGTTGTCGATCAGGCCGCCGTTGGAGAGGAAGTCCTTCACCTTCAGTTGCAAGAAGCCCAAGGTCGCTTCCAGCGCCGCGCCTTCGGGCGGGTTCATCAGGCTGGCCGACAGGCTCAGCTTGAACTCGGCATCGCCGGCCGCCGAGCCCGAGGTGTCGACATAGACACCGCTCTTGTCGATGCCCAGACCCAGCGCGAACACATAGGAGAAATCGAGCGCCACCTTGGCATCGACGGCCAGTTCGATGCCCGGCAGCGCAACGCCAAAGTCGACCGGCAATTCCTTGCGGAAGATCGTGCCCTTGAAGACCACGTTGAACTGCACATGCTTGGCGTCGGCCACCAGCTGCACCTGGTCGGCCGAGGTCAGTGGGGTGTAGACATAAAGCCCGTTGGCATCGAGCGACTCCAGCATCAGCAGGTTCGGGCCCCTGCCGTCTAGGCCCGGGCCGAGCTTGTCAAACAAGGCATCGCGGATCAGGTCGATGGTGGACTTGCCAGCGGTGGCGCCGGTTTGCAGGGTCTTGCCCAGGCCGTCGGTGTAATTGGCACCGACCTTGTGGCCCAGCAGATTGACCTTCAGCGTGTCGATGAAGCTGGTCGCGTCCAGCAGCGCATTGCCGATCATCGGCAGGCCCACCTGGCCCAGCAGACTGGCCAGGTTGTCCTTGAAGCCGAACATGCCTTCCAGGCCGTTGAGCAGATTGGTCGGGTCGTTGAGGATGGCAAAGAAATCGATCGACGACGCCAGATCGGGCACCGCGTACTTGACGTCGGTGAGGCCCGCCGGCGTGAAGGTCGCGCCGAGGTAGAGCACGTTGTCGCCAATGCCGTCGCCGTTGGCATCCAGGCGCGTACCGCCGAGCGGCAACGTCTCGGTCGGGAAGAAGATCGGCAGCTTGGCCTCGACCCGGCCGAGCAGACCGTTGTTCCACACCGAGGAGCCAGCCAACAGCTCACTGACCTTGTAGCGGTGATCCACCGGGTCGTTCGCCAGGGCGAGGGTGCCGGCCAGGTCGACATTGATCTCGGCCTGCTTGATGGCCAGCGACAGCAGCTTCTTGTCGCCCAGCTTGACCGAGCCGGCGATATCCAGCGGTGTCAGCGTCTTGATCTCAAGCTGACGGATATTGATCTGGCTGTCGTCGCGGATCAGGAACTGTGGGTCACCCAGGCGGCTGAGATCAAAGCTGAAATTCAGATCGAAGCCGATGTCGGCATCCAGACGCAGCTTGCCGCCGCTCTCGATCTCGAGCGACACCGGGCCTTGAGTCAGCAGTTGCCCGACGCCGGGCAGCTCACCCAGGTCGAAGGCCAGGTCAAGGTCTGCGTGCACGGCCTTGTCCATGCTGAAGCCGAAATCGAGCACGGAATTGCGGTAGGCCAGATCGATGATCTTGTTCGCGTCGTACTTGGCCAACACATCGCGGTCGAGCTGGAGCGACTGGTAGGCCGCCGCGTCGATCAGCTTGACGGCGAGGTCACCATTGCTGGACGCCGGCGCCAGACCCAGCACATTCAGACGGGACAGCGCTGCTGTCGGCGATTCGGTGTTGATCAGGCTGCGGTCGGCTTCCAGGGCGGTGCGCTGGACCGTGCTGCCCAGTGTCACCGCGATCGCCAAGTTGCTCGATGCGCCGTCCAGGCCCAGCAGTGCCAGCCGCTCGGCGGCGGCCAGCAGGGTTGCGCTCGCGGCGACCAGATCGCGGTCGGCCAGGGCGGTGGCGATTTGCGCCGTGCGCGAGAACTGAATGTCGATCTGCGCCGCCGTGGCATCGAGTGCCACGCCCAGCCGGGTCAGCTGGATGCGTGCCAGCTTGATCGTGTCGGCACTTGAGCTCGGGGCGTTCAGCAGATCGCGGGCCGCCAGAGCCTGAGCCATGAGGTCGCGGGTGTCGTAGGTACTGGCAATCTGCGCATCGCTGGTGGCCGCCCCAAAACCCTGGGCCACCAGCCGGCGCCAAGCGGCCAGGAAGGCTGTGTTGCCAGCCACCAAGTCGCGGTCAGCGCGCACACCGGCAAGTTGCAAGGCATCGGCGGCCGCCTCGGCCAGTTGCAGATCGCTTGACGCAGCGCTCAGGCCCAACGCACCCAGCCGCGCAGCAGCGGCCGCCACATCGCGGTCGCGCTGCAGGCCCGCGTAGCTGGCAGCCTTGTCGCGCTGCGCCAGCGCGATGGCCAGATCGGCATTGCTGGCTTTGCCCGTCAAATCACCCGGCAACGCCACCAGCCGGTTGTAACTGGCGCCCACCCCGGTGCCGCCCAGATCCAGCCCCAGGCTCAACGCGCTGTTGAGCTGCTGGTTCAGGTCGATCTCGAAATGGTTGATGTCGCTGAGGTTGGCCTGCACCACATCGATGGCATCGATGATGGACTGCACCACGTTCACAGAGCCATTGCCCAGCAGATCAAGCGCGCTCTTGTTGACGAAGGGCAGCTTGTCGTAGAGCACGCTGTCAGGGCCAATGGCGCTGGTCAGGCCCGCTTTGATACCGGCCAGCGCGGCGTCCAGCGACACATTGCGCAGATCGAGCAGCGCGCCGAAGCCAGGGCCTTCGAAGTTGAGCGAGTTCGGCAGCGTCTGGGTGAAAAACTGCGTCAGCGAAAGCTTGCTACCGGGCTTCAGGTCCTGACCATCTAAGTTGAAGCTGCCGCTGAGCCGGCCCACATCGCTGCCCAGGCCGGCCAGCGCGCCCTGCAGCTTGATCGGCAGATCGACCTCGAAGCGGCTGCTCGGATCCAGCTTCGGCGAGCCGATCGACAGCTTGGACAGATCGGCCACGGCGTAGCGGCCGGTCGTCGGCAACACCACCCCGGCCTGGAAGAACACCCGCCCCTGCTCGATACCCAGGCCCAGCGGTCCCACCTTGATCGACACATCGAGCGGCATTTGGTGGTCCACCAAAATGCTGCCGACGAGGGACGGATCCTCGATGTAGAACTCGCCCGTCTTGCCATCGATGCCGAAGCCGAACTTCAGGGTCAGCGAGGCTGTCAGGTGCAGGGGTTCGGACTGCTGCAGCGACAGGAAGCCGAAGCTGGTCAGATCCAGCCCCAGGTCTTTCAGCGTCTGCAGGCTGAGCTGCAGATCGAGGCTGCTACGCCCGATTTCGATGCTGGAGACGAACTCAGAAAGGCGGTTTGAAGGCGCAAGATCGACCGTCGGCAGTGCCGCCAGCATGTCGGCATCGACCGAAGCGCTACCCTTGAACACGCTGAGGATCTGGTCACGGATACCCGAAGCAATGCCCTGGGTGATCTTGCCGCCGGTGGCATCCCAAATGTCCGACAGCGACTGGCCGATGAAGGGGAGTTGGAAGGCCGTGTCCAGATGGCTGGAAAAGCCCTCGGCCCAGCTCGCGAAGGCGTCCAGGCCGAGCTCAAACTTCTGCTGGTCGGATTGCACCGCATTGGCATCACCGGCCTTGGGCGCGGACGGGGCGATCAGCGTGACGTTTTCGGTGCCGATGAAGGCGCGCGTCCCGGTGCCAAGCGTCGCGCTCATCAGATCGCCGGCTGCGTCACTGTGTTCAAGGCCGAGGTAATGGCCGATCTCGTGGCTCAGCACCGTCAGCAGGTCGTAGCCTGATAGGGGACTGGCACTGCTGTCAGTCATCGACGTGCCTGCACCCGACGTCGTGAATTCTTCGCTGTTGTCGGGCGTCTCATCGACGAACCAGCCGTTCTGGGCCGCGTTGCTGTCCACGGTGATGATGCTGCCGACGAGCTTGGCCAGTTGCAGCCCGTTGCGGCCGGCGTCGTCCAGATCGGCGATGGCAAAGCTGAGCTGATCCAGTGCCGCCAGGGCAGTGGCATTGCCCACAAGCTTCGCCGCCCACTGGGCCTTGGCCGCGTTGCTGACCGCCGTCAATTGCGCGCCTGTCAGGGCCGTGGTGTCGGCTCCGACCTTGCCGGCCGACAACTGAGCCGGCGTGAAGTCGAAACTGCTCTGCGTCAAGGGCCGCCCTAGCCCATTGACCGTCAGGGTCAGCAACAGGGTCTTGCTGGCATCACTTATGACCTTGTCATAGATCTTGAGCGTCTGCGTCGTTCCCGAACTTGCGGTGTAACCGGCAAAGCCAAAGTCCACCTTGCCGGCGGCATAGCCCTTGAGGTCGATCTTGTCGGTGCCGTCGACATAAAGGCCGTAGGCCGCCGCCTGCAGCTTGCCAGGGTTGATGACGATGGTCTGCGAGTCCGCATCGCGGGTCCACAGCAGGGCATTCGTCGGCCGATCGCCCCCCGTCAGGTCAATCGTCTCGACGTCCTTCAGGGTGTCCGTTTCAAAAGTGCCTGTGAACGCAGCATCGACAGGAACGCTCGCCGTGGCCTGGGTGCGGATGAAAAGCTGGCCGGTCGAGTCAGGCAGATAGGTGTCATCGCCGCTGCCGCCGTCCACCGTGTCGCTGCCCGCACCGGCGCTGAGCGTGTCGTCGCCATAGCCGCCGAACAACTGGTCGTTGCCGTCTTCGCCGAACAACTTGTCATTGTCAGAATCGTCGCCGGGGCTGCTGCGGTTGTTCTCACCCACATCGGGACCGCCGCGCAAGATGTCGTTGCCGGCGCCACCATGCAATTCGTCGTCGCCAGTCTTGCCATTGAGGATGTCGTTGCCGGCGCCGCCATTGAGGGTGTTGGCGGTGACGTTGTTGCCGGTGATGTCGTCATCATTGCCGCTGCCCGTGACATTGCCGCCGCCGACCACGGCCAGCACGCCGCCGCCCAAGCCGGTGGCTTTGCCGAACTGATAGCCGGTGTTGGGCAGCAGGTTGGCCAAATAGTCGGGCAGCACGGTGTCGAACTTCTTCAGCAGCTCGATCATCCAGGCCGGCACGAACTCCTTGTCGATGCCCGACGCGCCGAAGTCGACCACGGCACCCCGGCCGTCGTTATTGATCAAGCCGTTGTACTTGCTGTAATCCAGCACCACCGTGCCGCCCGAGCCGGCGCCGATGCGTCCGCCCAGCTTGCCGCCGTCGTAGAAGGTGAAGGTGTTGGTGCCACGCGTGCCGGTGACGTTCTCGACGCCGATGGCAAGGGCGACGTTCCCCTGCGTGAACTTGGCCTTGGTCAACATTGCGGTCAACGAGGGCGGACCATCGCTGGCGGCGTCGCCGAAGGGGTTGAAGCCGGTGGCCAAGACCACGGTGCTACCCAACTCCAGCGGGACGCCGATGCCGATGCCGTTTTCCTTGATCAACTGGTCGATGAACTGGATGTCATTGGTCGACAGGCTGAACACCGTGAACCACATGTCCTGGAACATGGCCGAGAAGTCGAGCGAGTCCTGCGGCACCACCGCATCAAGCACCGCGTCCCCGATGGCGCCCAGCGACAGATCCACCTTGGCTACATCGTCCAGCACCAGGGCCGCGCCGAAGAATTGCGAGCGGAACTTGTAGGTGTCGGCACCCGATCCGCCGGCCAGCACATGAAAGCCCGGCGTGACCGAGAAGATGTTGTCACCGACGAAAATGTTATCGGCGCCATTGGTCTGCACATCGATCACAGCCTTGACAGCGTTGCTGGGCGATAAGAGCGAGGCCAGTGACGGGGGGATGTAGTCGGTGCCACGCACCAGTTGCACCCCCGAGCGCACGATGGTGTCGCCCACGCCCAGATCGGCGGTGTTGCCCGACAGGCCCGTCGTGCGCCAGCCCAGCTTGGCGTCCACCGCGTCAATCGCCGGGCCAACGAGATTTCCGAACGCCAGCTGTGTGTTGACGCTGCTGGACGTGCCCTTCATGTCCTGCAAATTGACATAGACCGGCTTCAGCCCAGAGGGCGAAAGCAGGCTGGGGTTCGAATAGCTGAGCCGGTTCACCACCGACCAGTTGGCGGCGGCCAGGCTGGCGAGGTTGAGGTTCATCCCCAAGCCTTCGAAATACGCCTCGAACTCGCGCGCCTGATCAAGCAAGCGACCCGGGAAGGTCAGCTGCGCGGCCAGCCCGCCACCCGAGCCGCCGATCAGGTGGCCGGCGTAGGTGACGGCGGGGTCAAAGTTGAAGGTGTTCTTGTAGCGCCCGCCGTAGATGATCGAATTCTTGTCGACATTGGTGAACACCAGCTTGTTGTCGATCACGATCGAGCCGGCGCCGAACAGCGGCAGCGTGAAGTCCTTGACCGAGCTGACGGTCAGCTCGACGCGTCCGTTTTCTTTCAGCGAAAAGTCGAAACGCAACTCGTAGTTGACCGACCGAAAGTCCAGCACCAGCGGTGCTTTAGCAGCGACCATGGCGGAGGTGTCGACAGTCAGCTTGCCTTGAAGATTTCGGGCCACCACGTCGACCAACGGGATGGCGCCCAGCACTGACAGCGCATCGCTGCCGCCGCCCCAATACTCATTGCCAAACAACAGCGTCTGCGCGCCGCTGCCCAGCTTCAGCTGCTCGATGTTCTCGAACTTGTCGGCAACGACCGTGTTCTGCGCACCCTTGACGTTCAGCTCGATGCGCGCCGGGATCGTGCTATTGGTGAAGGTGCCGTCGTCCAGCGTGCCGTTGGGCGTGGCGACGATTTCCAGCTTGGTGGCCCGAACCGGGAGGTTCAACTCGACGCTGAGCCCGAAGTTGTCCTTCAGGGCCTTCACTACGGCAACATGCTCAGCGCTTGCCAGGGCTGCCTTGCCATCGACATCCTTGGCGGCGATGTCCCGGGCGGCGTCAGCGGCCGTGGTGGCCAGCTTGGTGGCGTTCTTGGCAGTGCTCGCCTGGGTCAGCGCGTCACCGGCCGAGACTGCGGCGCTCGCGGCGCTGGCCTTGGCGGTGCTCCAGGCCGTTTTTGCGGCGTCAACCTTGTCAATCGCCGTGGCCCTGTCCGTCGCTGCTGTGGCGGCGACGGCGACCAGATTGATGGCCGCCGTCTGAGCGACAGCCGCCGCAGTGCTGGCGGTTGTGGCCGCAGTGCGGGCGCTGGTGGCCTGAACTTCAGCCGCCATGGCCGCGACGGTGGCTTGGCCGGCGGCGCTCCAGGCGGTCGAAGTCGTGGTGGCATTGGGCGTGCCGACCGCCGTATCGGCCGCCGTCTGCAGCTCGACAATCCTGTCCTTGGCAGCCTTGGCGGTGTTTTCCAGGCTCAGCGCCTGCGCGACGGCATCGGCGGCGGCCAACTGAAGCAGGTCAGCCTTGGCGGCGGCGGCGTCGGCGGCGGTCTTGACGTTGCTGGCGCGTGTGGCCGCTGCAATCACCGCAGTCTCGCTAGCGACGGCCGCGTCGGCCGCCTTCACCGCATCGACGAGCGCCGTCTTGGCGGCCGTTCGGGCCAGCACGGTTGCGGCGGCCGTTGCGCCGTACACGGCAGGCGTCGTCGAAAGAAGCGCCGCCTGCGCCGCCTGATCGGCAGCAACGGCGAGGGTGTAGGTCTGCTCGGCCTTGGCGACAGCCGCATCGGCGTCCTTGTGGGTGGCGGTGGCCAGCACAACGGCCGCGTCGGCACTGGTCTTGGCCTTGGTGGCCTCGGTCGCTGCCGTATCGGCCCTGGTTTTAGCGGTGTTGGCGGCGGTCAGCGAGGCGTTCGCGGGTGCTTTGGCCGTGCCGGCCTTGGTCACGGCGTCGTTGGCCTTGATCAGGGCCGCATCGGCCTTGGTCTTGAGATCGTTGGCGTTGGCAGCCGTCGGTGCGTTCTTCGCCGTTAGCGCCGCCGCCTCGACCGCCACGGCATCGGCCTTGAGCAGGCCCACGGCCGTTTCGGCCAACGAAGCCGCTGACCCCTGCGCCTGCACCGCGTCGGCCTGCGTCTTGGCGGTGTCCATGGCCGTCTTCGCCGCATCGGCCGCAGCCTTGGCGCCGTCGGTCAGGGCCGGCAGTTTGGCGGCCTCAGTCTGGCTGGTGTCGGCGCTCGTGCTTGCAGTATCAGCAGCCGTCTTGGCGACTTTGGCACCCTTGTCCGCCGCCTCGATCGGGGCTACGGCAGCCTCAGCTGCGGCCTGAGCGGCAGTTGCCGCTTTGGCCGCATCGATCTTCTGCAGCGCGACCCCATTGGCCGCCATAAAGTCAGCCAACCGGGCGGTGAAGGCATCGACATCGGCCGGCATCAGGCCCGCCGCCGGAGCGACGGCGCGCACCGCCGCGATCAGCGCGTTCTCCATCAGCAAGCGCGCACCCTGCAGCGTGGCGGCCTTGGTGGCCAGCGTGACTTCATAAACGACCGCGCCGTTGCCGCGATCAATGCGCAGCAGGAAGGCCATCTTGTCGAAGCTGGTGCCGGCGCCATAGGCGGTGAGGGTTGCGTTCTTGAACACCGAGCTGCCTTCGGCCACCTGCTGGAAGCCAAAGCCCCAGCTGCTCAGCACCTCACCCGGTGAGGCTTGGCCACCGGTCAATCCTTCGAGCGGCGCGGCCAGGCTGGCAAGCTCGGCGATGCCGTCGGGCGCAAAGAGGGTGCTGCCTTGGAGGGTCCCTTGGGTGGCGTACAGCCCGCCGTTACTGAACACATGGACATAGTTGGCCGCCGAGGCCGACAAGTCGATCAGGTCGCCCCCATTGCCCCCCAGACTGCTGTTGCCTTCACCGCTCTTTTCGACGATGCGTGCCACGCCCCAGGTTCCCTTGAGCAGATAGCTGTCCTCGCCATCGCCGCCGGCCAGCAGGTCGTAGTCGGTCGTAGTGCCGGCCTCGTTGATCAACAGCTTGTCTTCGCCGTCGCCGCCTTCGACGACATCGCTACCCGCACCGGCCAGCAAGGTGTCGTTGCCATCGCCGCCAAGCAGATGGTCGTTGCCAGCGCCGGCATAGATGAAATCGTTGCCCTTGCCGCCCAGCACAAGGTTGTTGCCCGCACCGGCAAACACATAGTCATTGCCCGCACCGGCGTCGATGTAGTCGCCGAAGCCGCCCCCGACCAGCCAATCGTTGCCGGCGCCGCCCAGCAGTGCATTGCCTGGGTTGGCCGGATTGGCAACCATCTTGTCGTCGCCGGGGCCGCCGCCAAGGACCGGTTGCAAGCTGAAGAACTGATGCAGAGCCTGAGCCGCCGGGCCGTCCGGCTCCGCCGGCAGACTGAGTTCGATGGCGTTGCCATTGGGATTGCCGAACACCGAGGTCTTGGACGCCGCCTCGGGCGAGGCATAAAAGGTGATCTTGGTCTTGGCGACGCTGGTGCCTGCGGGCACATGCTCCACGCGCACGAAGTAGATGCCACCGCTGACCAGACCATTGATCGGCACATGGCCGTCGTTGATCTCGTAGCGCAGCGCATCGCCATCCTGCACGGCCAGCACACCATCCAGCACCAGTTGGTGCTTGTCGACGATGGAGTAGGTGGCAGCCCCTGCAGGTCCGGCGACGCTCTTGAGCAATGTCGAGGCGATCGTCAC
Organism: Burkholderiales bacterium; assembly: GCA_038327205.1. GTDB lineage: Bacteria > Pseudomonadota > Gammaproteobacteria > Burkholderiales > Burkholderiaceae_C > Paucibacter_A. The sequence continues at coordinate 38,430 of JBBQKT010000002.1, forward strand.
CCCATAGATCAAGTCATTCTTGCCGGAGCCGATCAGGCCGGTGATGCCGCTGACCAAGCCGACGACACCGCTGACGGTTTGGGCTGCAACGGTGGTGCCGGGTGCGGCTGTCACGCCACCGTTACCCAACGCAGTCCAGCTGAGCCCTGAACCCGCGCTGCCGGGGACAGTGGCAGTCCATGTCGGTGCGGCGCTGAAGTGGAGGCGCAGGCTGCTGCCCTGCACGGCCAGCGTCTGAGCACCGACAGCCCCTGTCACCGCCGACAGGCCATCATCGGAATCAGCCGACAGCATCACCCCACTGCGATCCGCGGGCACGGCGTAGTTGATCTCCCATGACGTCGTTCGTCCACCCGGCGGCACCGTGTCCACGGCCGTCACCACCACTCCAGTAAAACCTCCGATGGACTCCAACTGCGTCTTGATGGCCGCCGCAACTTTGCTGCTGTCTGGCCAGGTCGAGATGGCCGACGTCGCCCCGGCGCTGACCTTCAGCGCGAGCTTCAATTGATCCAATTGGGCCACCGGGATCGGCCCAAGACCGGCGAACGTGATCGACCAGCTGCTTGCCTTCGTCACAGCGGAATAGGCCTTGAGCACCGAGAAATCGCTGCGGCCCCAGAATTTTTCGAGCATGCCCTTGAAGACCTGCGCGTCGGCCTCGGCCGTGTTGGCGCTGTCAAAGCTGCCACTGGCCGCGCCCAGGGTCATGACGCCCTTTTCCAGCGGCAGCGTGAACTGCCAGACCTCATGGGTGCCCACCACGGCCGTGGTGGCGACCGGCACCGTCGTGGCCAGCGTAGGTGCTGCCGTGGCGAATTCGACGGGGGCGTCCGACAGATTGGCCTTGATCGGGTCGTTGAACTTTGAGTAATCCAGCGTGTTCTGCTGACCCACTTTGGCGCCCACCGTGGTCTGGGTCAGGCTGGCAAGCGTCGCGCCCTGCAGGAAGACATAGCGATTGCTGCCCTTGCCGCCAATCAAGGCGGTGATGCCGAAGGCGGTGAGCTTGAAAGTCCAGTTGGTGCTGCCGAGCTTGGCGGAAGCCGTCACGTCGACATGGCCGTTCTTGCCGATGGTGAACAGCAAGTCCATGGTGACATTGCTGAAGTCGAGCGTGTCCACGGCGACCGGCACCGGTGCAGCCGCCAGGGCTTCAGCGTTCAGCACCAGCGTGGCGGTCTTCGACGAGTCGGTGGTGGCGAACCAGCCCCAGTAGTCATGGACCACAAAGGTGTCGGCCGCGCTGCTGCCGATCAGTTTTTCGACGTGGAGGGCATTGGCGAGCGTGCCACTGCCGGCGACTGAAATGCCATGGTCGCCAGCCGGGGCTGCCGGCACGACCGGCGGATCGGCATTCGGGCGGAGGTTGACCGTCAGCGCGGCAGAGACTGCCGAAAAATCCAGGGTGTCGGCGCCTTCGTTCGGCAACTCGGTCAGCGTGTCGGTGCCCCAACCGTTGCCGAATTTGTAGATGTCGTCGCCGGCGCCGCCCTTGAGCGTGTCGTTGCCTGCGCCGCCGGTGAGGATGTCGTCACCGGCACCGCCTTCCAGGGTATCGATGCCTGTCCCGCCGGTCAGGGTGTCATCGCCCTTGCCGCCCTTGAGCACCGAGCCGCCGGCAAGGCCCACCAACACATCATCCTTAGCACCACCGCTGATATTCTGAAAACCAGTGATGCTGCCTGCGGCAGTCGCAGTCTGCGGGACAGCGGCCAGGTCCACCTTCAGCACCGAGCCATAGGCCGTGCCGAAAAATGCAGCAGGATTGGCGCCGGCATAGTCGAGTGTGTTGCTGCCGCCGCCGCCGTCCAGGTTGCCTTTCAGGCGTGCGCCAGACTCGAAGGTGACGGTGTCATTGCCAGCGCCCAGGGTCAGGTTTTCAATCCCATCCACCGTGAGCAGGTTGGTGGCAGCGCCATTGAGCTTGACAACGATCTGGCCGCTTTTCTTGATCAGGACCGACAGCGAATCGATGATCGCGGACAGATCCAAAGTGTCGGTTTCGCTCTTGCCACTTTTGATCAGCTTGTCACCGTTGGAATTGATCGTGACCTTGTTGAAGCCGGCAAGAACGGTGGACACAACCACCTGGTTGACCTTGCCCGCCTGCAGTGGGTCAGCCTTGATGATCAAAGCTGTCGTGACGCGGCTGAAATCGTAGGTGTCGCTGCCACCGGTTTCGATCACCGTGTCGGTGCGGAAATTGTTCTTGAACTGGTAGGTGTCGTTGCCAAGCCCACCTTTCAGGGTGTCGTCGCCGGTTCCGCCGACCAGCAGGTTGTTGCCGGCGGAGCCATTCAGCGTGTCGCCCACCGTGGCCGGTGCCGTCGGGTCAGCCGCCGTCAGCGTGGTGTTGCCCTCGGGAGCGTTTTGCACCTTCAGCAGTTCGGCGTACTCGGGAGCGGTAGTACTCAGCTGCAAGGCCGACGTCTCGACCTCGCCGAACACAAACTCCAGATTCCAGTCGCCACCGCGCACCGCTGCGCCGGTGTCGTTGATCGAGGCGGCCACATCGGCGCGGGTCAGTTCGGCGAGCTTCTCGACAAACTGGCCGCCGGGGTCCCCCGCACCGATACGGCAGCCGTAGAGCAGGATGTCGGCGGCGTCGGACAGCGCCCGGTCCCAACTGGCGAACTGGCTGGCGTAGGCATCAAGCCCGGCTCGGTCTAGATCGGCCGTGCCCAGGCCCAGCAGGCCGACCGAGCCATGCGAGAGGATGTGGATCGCGGTGATCGAATGCTCACCGGCCAGGGCCAGGGTGTCGGTGATCTGCTGCACGCCGTCCGAGCCCGCATCAAGCAGGATCACCTCGACATTGCCGCCGTCCTGGCTGCCGGCCTTCGCACCGGGGCCGTAGAGCGATGCGATCAGGCTCTCGTAGTCGGGCAGGCCATCCTCAACGAAGACCAGCACCTTGGGCTGGACGGCGGCGAGCGTCGCGTCGCCGAGCACGAAGTCGTAAGCGGCACCGAGCGCAAAGGTGGTTGGTGCCAGCAGCGCTGTATCGATACGCCCCGTCTGCAATTCCAGCGCCCAATCTCCGCCCAGGCGGCTGGCACCGGTCAGGTCATCCGACGCTGCGACATCGGCACCCACCAGGTCGGCCAGCTTGTGGACGAACTGGACACCGGCTTCGCCCTTGGCCACATCGCAGCCGTAAAGCAGCAGATCAGCACCGGGTGCCAGGGCGGCACGCCAGCCACGCAGGCGGTCAGCCAGCAGGTCAAGCCGCTTGTTGTCGAGCATGCGATTGCCAAGCCGCAGCGCGCCGCTGCTGCCGTGGCTGAGCACATGGACAGCGGCGAGGCCCTGGTAGGCGGCCAGCACCTGGCTGATTTGAAGGGTGCCGTCCCAGCTGGGGTCAAGCACGATGACCAGGGTGTCGGCCGGTGCGGCGGTGGGCACAGGCGCGGCCGGAACCGACAGCCCGGCTGTTTCGAACACCGGCGATGTGGTCTGCAGCGACGCTGGCGCTGGATCTGCCGAGAAAAGCTCGCTCAGCAGTGTCTGGTAATTGCTCAGCGAGGGATCGACAAAGACGATCTGGCGCGGTGCCGCCTGGGTGGCCACGAAGGCGGCCAGCGACAGGCGCGACAGCTCGCTGGAGAACACGCCGCCGCTGAGCGTGCCGGCGATGACAGGCGCGCGTTCTTCGACGAAAGCATTGCGGCCCTGACCCTGCAACAGCGCCACCGGACCAGTGACGTGGATGGCGCTGCCCGCACCGTCCTGGTCCGCCTGCGTCACGCTGAGGCTGCCGTCGGCATGGGTGGTGTAGAGCAGGTCTTGCGTGAGGGCCGACAAGTCCAGCGTATCGGCGCCCTGGCCGGCGCTGATTTCGAGGCCGCCAGCCGGCGGCAGGCCGGTAAAGCGGAACAGGTCGTCGCCGGCGCCGCCCACCAGCTTGGCAACATGGCTGGCGCTCAGCCGGTTGACGCCGTCACTGACGATGACCGCACCGTCGGCGCTGATCTCGAAGCTCAGCTTGGTGGTGACGGCGGAGAAATCGAGCGTGAGCCCCTGACCCGTGGTGGCATCACCGAGATCGATCTGGCCCCAGCCATCGGCAAAGCACAGAGGCATTTGCACTGCGTCGGGCCCGGCCTGGAACTGCTGCGCCAGCGAACCCAGCACGTGGCCGGCGGCCTCGCCCGCGCCGAATTCCAGCGGTGCGGCCAGCGAATAAGCGTCGGGCTGATGCTGCGGCGGAATGACCGGCAACTCGGCCGACAACAGCACGCGCGGCTCTAACGCCTCGAACACCGGCTTGCGCCGGGCGGTTCGGGGTGAGCTTGCGCGGAACGGCGCCTTCAAGGCTTCCGCAACCGCGTTGACCACCGCACGTTTGTTAAAAGGCTTCATCGCAGCGCGTTACTGACCTCGCCGAGATGTTGTTCGGACAGGGTGCCCGCCGCCTGAGCCAGCTTGAGCCGGTTGATCAGGTAGTCGTAACGGGACTGCGCGTAGTCACGTTTGGCGGCGTAGAGATCGCGTTGCGCATCGAGCACCGGCAGCAGGGTGTAGAGGCCGGATCGCTGGCCTTCTTCCTTGGCGCCCAGGGAGCTCTGCTGCGCGACGACCGCCTGCGCCAGCGCCTTGATGAGGGTGGCGCCGCTGACGGTACCGTCAAAGGCCGCACGGGTCTGGCGCTCCACCGAGCGGCGCTCCTGCTCCAACTCCTCCTGCGACTTCTGATGGCGCAGCGACGCCTCTTTGGTGACGGCCATGGTCAGCCCGCCCTCAAAGATCGGAATATTGAGCCGCAGACCCAGTTCGGTCGTGCGCACATTGCTGCCGCCGCCGTACAAGGTGCTGCCGCTGTCCTTCAGGTTCTGCGACAGCACCAGATTGAGGGTGGGGTAATGGGCGGCGCGCTGGCGGTCGATCTCGGCACTGGCCACGGCCACCCCTTCGCGCCGCGCCAGCACGGTCAGGTTCTGATCGAAGGCAACTTGCACCCACCGATCGGGCTCGGGCGGGTCGGGCAGCGTCAAGGGGAACTCCTCGCGCAGGGTCTGCAGTTCCAGCTTGGCGTCGCCAACGATTTCACGCAGACCTTGGCGCGCATCGCGGAGCTTGTTGTTCGCCTCGATCTCGCGCGCCACCGTCAGCGCATGGCGGGCCGTGGCGTCGTACTGGTTGGTGATGGTGCCCAGACCGCCCTTGAGCCGCTCTTGCGCCAACTCCAGCGCGCGGCCGACGGCTTCGCGCTCGGTGCGGGCAAACACCACCGCATCGTTGGCGGCCAGCACCATCAAGTAGGCGGCGGCTGTGCGCAGCATCAGATCCTGCTCCGCCGCCAGCAGAATGTAATCAGCCTGCCGGACCGAGGCCTTGGCCTGTTCAAAGCGCCGCACCACATCCATGCGGAACATCGGCTGGGTGATGGACAGGGTTTGGCTGGTGGTCGGGAAATTGGTCGCCCCGGCGCCGAAGATCGGGTTTTCGCTGCTGATGACCTTCTGGGTGGTGTCCAGGCGTTCCGCGTCGTAGCGGATCGACGGCATGAAGCCGGCAAAAGCCTGGTTCGTCATGGTGGCCACGGCCAGGGTGTTGTACTGGGCGCCCTTGAAGCGCGGATCCGAATCGCGCGCCATGCGGTAGGTTTCGAGCAGGCTTTGGGCGCCAACCTGCTGTGCCATTGCGAGCAAGCAGCAACAGGCGATGCCATATGCCGAGCTCAGCGGACTGACCCCAAACGCTGCATGCTGAGATCGCCCAGCGCGGATTCGGGAAAAAGATGTCAAACGTAGCCCCTTTGAGCGCCCGACTTGTTCGCAAAGACGTGCGACAAGTTTTGTAACGTTCATCGGCCGGAGTGTAAGGTCGGGTGGCTCGACTGGAGGCAGGGTCTGCCCTGGTTTACAAGCGCGAAGGGCGACTCAAATTGGATCACTTCTGCGAGCGTCTTGGCCGCCACTGCGCCGCTTGATGCATTCGGTCTCCTTCTCGCCCTCGCCGATGTTGCTGCCGGTGTGCACGGGCCGCTTCAGCCAGGCACTTCAAAAACATCGCGCAGGTAGGCCAGAAAGGTCTCGTCGTCGCAGATGGTTTTGCCAGGTGAGTCCGACAGTTTGGCCACCGGGCGACCATTGCAACGCACCAGCTTCATCACGATTTCCAGCGCGGGGAACTGAGGCCCGAAGTCGTGTGTCAGGTTGGTGCCGATGCCAAAACCAGTCTGCGTGCGCTGGGCGAAGTGACGCCACAGCGAGATCGACTTCTCAATATTGAGGCCGTCTGAGAACACCAGACGCTTGGTGCGCGCGTCGATGCGGAGCTTTGCATAGTGCGCGAGGGCTTTTTCGCCCCACTCAACTGGGTCGCCGGAGTCGTGACGCAGACCGTCGAACAACTTTGCAAAATACAAATCGAAATCACGCAGGAAGGCATCCATGCCGACCACATCGGTCAGCGCCGTCCCAAGATCGCCCCGGTAGGTTTGTACCCAAGCCTCGAGTGCCGCCTTCTGCGAATTCCGCAAGGGCACATCACGAACGGCCTGAAAGGTTTGCATGAATTCATGCGCGACTGTGCCCATGGCTGTGAGCCCGTGCTTCATCGCGAGATGCACGTTGCTCGTGCCCTTGAAGAATTGGGGCACCTCGGCCTTGAGCGTGGTGACCACTTCCTCATGCCAGACAGCGCTGAAGCGACGGCGCAAGCCGTAGTCGAAGAATTCAAAGGGATTGCCGCTGACTCCGGTTGCAAGCTTGGTCTCGGCGCCGAACTTTTGCAGCTGCTGAATTTTTTCGGCAAGGCGGCGGCGACCCTCAATCAGCGCGGCCTCTTGCGGCCATTGCCTGGCGTGCAACTCGCCGACGATGGCCAGCACAAAGATCTCAAAGAACATCACATGCACCTGCGGCCCTCGCGCCACGATCTCAAGCGCATCACCCTTCGCCTCGATGCGGATGAAGCGTCGCTGCAGCCGGAAGATCGAGAGGAAGTCGATGAAGCTGCTTTTCATGTAGCGCAGCGACCTCAAGTAATCGAGCTCGTCTTCGCGGAAGCTCAAAGAACACAGGTGATCGATCTGACGCTCCACATCGCCCTTGAGCGTTGCAAGCGGCAGGGCCGGCGGCCGTCGGCAGACAAAGCGGTATTCAGCCTCGTTGTCGTTATACGCACTGTTGTAAAGCGCCTGCCACATCGTGAACTTGTAGAGGTCGGTTTCCAGCAGGCTCTGGATGACGGGGCGGAAACTCATTGAAGAAGCGCCGCCGCTTGTTCAACCGTCATCAACTCGGCCCCATCGGCACGCGCCTGCTCGAAAAAGGCCGCCGCCAGCGGCTCGAAGCCGGGCACCGGGCTCATTGCGTCGGTCAGGATGACGATGCGTGGTGGCTTGGGCTTGTCTTTCAAATACCCGGCCAGCTGCCGGTAACTCGCCGCCACGCAGTGGCTGGAGGCCTGGCCGGCGATCAGCAGCAGGTCGACCTGCTCGCTGACTTGCGCGGCCAGCGCGGTGTTGAACAGGGTCGAGGGCACGGCCGCATCGGGCGCGTCGGCCTCGAACACGCCGAAATGCTCGGTCAGCGGGTACTCGCCCTTCAGCACCTTGCGCACGGCGCGCTGGTGCGCCAGCTCCCAGGCGGCCAGCGCCTCGGCCAGCGCGCCATGGATGTTGTGGCCCCAGGTGCCGGTGACGCAATGCACCGGCCAAACGACCAGACCGGGCCGGCCACTGGCGGCCAGTTGGTCCAGCATGGCCAGCACGGCAGGGGCAAGACTGATATCGCGCGGCTTGAACTCGCCCGCCCGAAGTTGATCGGCGCTGATGAAGCTGAAGGGCGCGACCGCCTCGCCCGCGCCGGTGAGCCAGAACGTGGTGCGCTCAACGGCCACCGTGGCATGGGAGTCGAGCGTCACCGTGATGCCCGCCAGCGCCGCTGCATGGTCGCCCACGAAACGGGCCAGTCGCTGCAGATCAGCGTCAGCGCCCGGCACCGGCAGCGCGGCCCCGGCAATGTCGCAAAAGTCGTTCTGCGGGTCGATGACAAGGAGGTGGGAAACAAGGGCGAAGCTCATTGCCCGATTCGACCACAGCGCCAGCTCGGCAGGGCCGGGCCGGGCAGGCCCTCTCCTTTTTGCCTTTTTCAGTTTGGCAGCGTTGCCACGAGGGGTGGCCAATGCGCGCGGCGTGCGCGCCTTGGACGCGAGATCTGTTGTTGAAAAATGATCCGCATATCGAATAATGTTTTGCAATGAAGTCAATCCGTGGAAATCGATTTCCACCACAACACAAAATGAATGCGAAACAAGCGACCGCCGTTCCTGCACATACGCAGCCAGTTTTAGCCATCCACGGCGGCGCCGGCACCCTGCTGCGCGGCTCGATGAGCGCGGCGCAGGCCGACGCCTACCTCGATGCGCTGCACAGGGTGCTGCAAACCGGCCAAGCGGCCCTGGCGGGCGGCGCAGCGGCGCTCGATGTCGTCGTTGAGGCGGTGCGTATGCTGGAGGAATGCCCGCTGTTCAATGCCGGCCGGGGCGCGGTCTACACAGCGGCCGGCACGCATGAGCTGGACGCCTGCGTGATGGATGGCCAGGGCCGACGCGCCGGGGCCGTTGCGGGCCTGACAACGACGCGCAACCCGGTGCTGGCCGCGCAAGCCCTGCTGCAGCAAGGCGGCCCGGTGATGCTGGCGGGTTCGGCCGCCGATGCCTTTGCGGCGGCGCAGGGCCTGGAGCAGGTCGCGCCCGACTGGTTCGGCACGTCGCAGCGGCTGGCGCAGTTGCACAAGGCGCAGCAGGACGATGCGGGCGCCCTGCTTGATCACGATGGCGCGGCGGGGGCCGGCCCGCTGGATGAGCGGGCCAAGTTCGGCACCGTCGGCGCGGTAGCACTCGATGCGGCGGGCCATCTGGCTGCCGCCACCTCGACCGGCGGCATGACCAACAAGACCCCCGGCCGGATCGGCGACAGCCCCTTGATCGGCGCCGGCTGCTATGCCGACGACGCCACGGCCGCCGTCTCCTGCACCGGCACCGGCGAAGCTTTTATGCGCGGTCTGGCCGCCTACGACGTGGCCGCGCTGATGGCCTACGCCGGCCTGTCACTGAAGGACGCCGCCGAGCGGGTGGTGATGGACAAGCTGCCGCTGCTGGACGGCCGCGGCGGCCTGATCGCCGTCTCGGCCAACGGCGAGCTGGCCCTGCCCTTCAACACCGAAGGCATGTACCG
>JBBQKT010000003.1:0-31490 GCA_038327205.1 Burkholderiales bacterium
TGGTGGGCATCCTGCCACCGGGTTCGGCCGTGCCGCGCTATTACTCGCTGGCCTCGGGCCGCGAAGATGGGTTTGTCGAAATTTGCGTCCGCCAGACACAAGGCGGCCTGTGCTCGACGCGGCTGCTGGGCCTGCAGCCGGGCGATGGCATCGCCGCCTTCATCCGCACCAACCCCGGCTTTGTGATGCCCCGCACCCGCCACCCGGTGGTGTTAATCGGGGCCGGCACCGGCGTGGCGCCGCTGGCCGGTTTCATCCGCCGCAATGACCGCCACCTGCCAATGCACCTCTACTTTGGCGGGCGTGACCCGGCGCGCGATTTCTACTTTGGCACCGAGATCAAGCGCTGGCTCGGCGAAGGGCGCTTGAGCCATCTGCAGACGGCGTTCTCACGCGTGCCAGACGGCGGCGGCTATGTGCAGGATGCCGTGCGCCGCGACGCCGAACACCTGCGCGGCTTGGTCGCCCAAGGCGCGCTCCTGCGGCTGTGCGGCGGCCGGGCGATGGCGCAGGGCGTGACCGAGGCGCTGGACGCGATGCTTGCGCCCATGCAGCTCAGCGTGTTGCAGCTCAAAGCGCAGGAGCGCTATGCCGAAGACATCTTCTGACCCTGATGCGCCATGCACACGGGTGACGCTGCACGGCCCGACCATGGGGACGCGCTGGTCTGTCAGCGTGGACGCCGCCGCCCACCTCGATCTGGCTGCGCTGCGCCAAGAGCTGGCCGCTGCGGTGCGCTTGGTGGACGAGCAGATGTCCCCCTGGAAGCCCGACAGCGACCTGATGCGCCTGAACCGCGCCCCCATCGACACCTGGGTGGACCTGCCCGCCGAGCTGCTGGCGGTGCTGGCCTGTGCGCTCGACATCCAGCGCCTGAGCGGGGGCGCGTTTGATCCGGGTGTGGGGGCGCTGGTCGATGCCTGGGGTTTTGGTGCGGCGCGTGATGCCCCTGACGCGGCCGCCATCCACGCTGCGCGCCAAGCCCGCCCCGACTCGACACCCGACGCCCTGACGCTGGACCCAAGCGCCGGTCGCGCGTGCAAACGGGCTGCACTGCAGCTCGATCTGTGCGGCATTGCCAAAGGCTATGCGGTGGATCGGATGGCCGCCGTGCTGCAGCAGCACGAGGTGCGCCATGCGCTGGCGGCGCTCGATGGCGAGTTGCGCGCGGTGGGCCGCCAAGCCAGCGGTGAACCCTGGGCCGTGGCGCTAGAGCGCCCCGAGCCGGGCCACCGCGCGGTGCAGGGCGTCATCGAACTGCAAGACCTGGCGGTGGCCACCTCGGGCGACTACCGGCGCTATCTGCAGGTGGGCGACGCTCGACTCGCGCACACGATGGACGCACGCCGCGCTGCGCCGGTCAACAACACCGTCGCATCCGTCACCGTGCTGGCCAGCAGTTGCATGCATGCCGACGCCTGGGCCACCGCCCTGCTGGTGGCTGGCCCCGGCGAAGGCATGGCTCTGGCGCAGCGCATCGGGCTGGACGCGCTGTTTCTGCTGCGCGGTGCCGATGGGGGCTTGGTGGAAATGGGGCTGGGTCGGTTTGGCGGGTCAGGCGCGCCATCAAGCGCACCGTCAAGCCTTGCAAGTACAAGTGCAAGTGCAAGCACGCGTTGAAGCAGCCCGGCTGAAAGCGCTCAAGCCGAGTTCCGGAAGCACTGTGCGGCAAGGCTGCCGCTCAATGCGCCTGGAACTCGGCTCGGGCCGGTCAGGGTCTTGACACAATTTTCGTCTTGCATGCGCCGACCTCAGATCGCGCGGACAGCGGGCTTGGCGGCAGCCAGGGTCTGCTGTTGCAGCTGGGTGGCGAGGCTGTAGCCGGTGATGACGACGCGGGGCAGTTGTTCGATCTTGGCCACCTGCACGTCAGAGGTGGCCTTGCCGACGACCACGACGCGGGGCAAGGTGAGCACGGTGACCGCCGTGCCGGTGACAACGACGCGGGGCAGCTTGACGACTTCTTGCGGTGCCGCGTGAACTGCGCCCACAGCGAACAGCAGGGCGGCGACAGTGGCTTGAATCAGGGTAGTTTGCTGGCTCATGATGAACTCCGTGGGCTTAGGTTCTGGTTGTCGGAGCTGCTGAATTGCTGCTTCGATGAACTCAGTTTCGGCGTTCAGCCCGGCTGATCCCAGCCCCATGCGATGAAGCGCCAGCCACGCCTTCTGATCTGCAAAAGCGGGCGATGAACGTCACCCTGCCCAGGCCAGGACGCCCTCAGTCGACGGGCGAGATCAGGCTCAAGGCCAGCGCACCGAGCTGTTCGACGCTGCGCTCCTTGCGCAGCATGCCGCGCACACCGGCCGCGCGCGCCTCGGCCTGCAACTCTTCCGTCCAGTAGCCAGACGTGAGCAACACCGGCAGGTCGGGGCGGATACGGGCGAGTGCCTGCGCGACCTCGATGCCACTGAGATCGGGCATATTGAAGTCGGTCACCACCAGATCAAAACGCTGCGGATCGGCCGCCACCGCCACCAGGGCCGCCTGGCCGCGCTGGAACAAGCTGACCCGGCAACCGACACGTTCCAGCAGGCCCTGGGCGGTCAGCCGCATCACCTCGTCGTCATCCAGATACAGCACGTGATGCCCGCTGGGGAACAAGGGCGCTGGCAGGGACGAGAACGACGACATGACCGTGACGGGCGGTGGCTCGATGTGGGCTGTTGCGGCCTGCGCGTCGAGCAGCGGCAGGTAGACATGGAAGGTGCTGCCCAGGCCCGGCACGCTGTCAACCGCAATGGCGCCCTGGTGCGCCAGCACGATGCCGTGCGCCACCGCCAGCCCCAGGCCCGTGCCCTCACCCAGCGGTTTGGTGGTGAAGAAGGGCTCAAACAGATGAGCACGGGTCTGCTCGTCCATGCCACTGCCATTGTCCCGAACCCACAAATGAGCCCATTGACCGGGGCCGGGCAGACTTTGTGAATCCGTCGGCGCGGCGGCGTCGACCCGCACCGTGTCCAGGCCGATTTCGACCCGGCCCGGCCGACCCTGCAAGGACTGCCAGGCGTTGGTGCACAAATTCATCAACACCTGCTGCAACTGGGTGGCATCGGCACGCACGCGCACCTCGGCGGCCTCCCCGGGCAGCCCTGATGGGGGCAAGACTTTCAGCAACACGCCGGGCGGCGTGGCGGCGCGCAGCAGGGTGACGCAGGCCTGCACCAGCGGCAGCAGTGGCAGGGCTTCCAGCGCCTGCGGCTGGCGGCGGCTGAAGGACAAGATCTGTTGCACGAGTTCACGCGCATGCTCGCCGCCTCGCAAAATCAAATCCAGATGCAAGCGGGCCGGATGGGCCGGCGGCAGCAAATCGCAGGCCAGCATCACATTGCCCAGCAGGCCGCCCAACACATTGTTGAAATCGTGCGCAATGCCGCCGGCCAAACGACCGATGGCCTCCAATTTATGCGCCTCGCGCAATTGCGCCTCAAGCGTCAAGCGCTCCTGCAGATCAATGTCCACGCAGTAGAACTCGGCTTCGCCGCGGCCATTGACCTGCATGGTGTGGCTGGAGAACACATGCACCGGCCGGCCATCCTTGTGCTTGAGCACCAGCGATTCGGCCGGTCGCGAGATCACGCCGGTGGCAATCCACTCGGCCGTGGCCGCCAGCATGCCTTCGCGCATTTCGGCCGGGATGATGAGATCCTCGATCCGACGGCCCATCGCCTCGGCCTTGCTGAAGCCGTAAAGCAGCTCACTGGCCTTGTTCCAGACGATGACGCGGCGCTGGTGGTCGTAGCCCTGCACGGAGACCTGTTCCAGTTCCTCGACCAGGGCGTGAAAACGCTCATCACTGTGACGCAGCGATTGTTCGGCACGCTTGAAATCGCTGATGTCCAGCACCACGACGTGCCAGAGCACTGAGCCATCGTCTGGATTTAGCACAGGCAGACCCGAACCCTGCAGCCATTTGCGTTGCCCCGAAGGCATGGTGATGGTCCATTCGGCATGCCAACGACTCATCGCCTTGGCCGAGGCTGCCAGCGAGGCGATCAGCTCGGGCAGTTCAGCGGCAGTCACCAAGCGCCAAAGCAGGCGCGGATCGTCGCCCACCTCGTCGGCTGCCAAGCCCCAAATTTCCCAGCAGCGCGAATTCAACGGTTCAACTGAATTGCGACCATCGGCATACAAGGTGTAGCGAAAAAAAGCACCGGGGATGCTTTCCGCCACCAGGCGATCGGCGGGGTTCAAAGAAATGCTCATGCTGTTGGACTCCCAATGTTGAACCATACCGCAGGCGGGCAAGTTGCAACGGGCAATGAAAGAGGCGCCACCTATGATGAACGGTTTTACTGCTCCGCCAGCCCCCATGCCCGACACCGAAACAGACTCTGACACCCAAGGCTCCAAGCCCGTTGCGCCCACGTTCGTGCCGTCTACGATGATTCGCGTTCGGGGTGCCCGCACCCACAACCTGAAAAATATCGATGTCGACCTGCCGCGCAACCAGCTGGTGGTCATCACGGGTCTGAGTGGTTCGGGCAAGTCCAGCCTCGCCTTCGACACGCTTTACGCCGAGGGCCAGCGCCGTTACGTCGAAAGCCTGTCGGCCTATGCGCGGCAGTTTCTGCAGCTGATGGACAAGCCCGATGTCGATGTGATTGAGGGCCTGTCGCCCGCCATCTCGATCGAGCAAAAAGCCACCAGCCACAACCCGCGCTCCACCGTCGGCACGGTCACCGAGATCCACGATTACCTGCGCCTGCTCTACGCCCGCGCCGGCACGCCCTTTTGCCCCGACCACCATCTGCCGCTCGAAGCGTCCAGCGTCAGCCAGATGGTCGACGCGGTGCTGGCGATGCCGGAAGACTCGAAGCTGATGCTGCTGGCCCCCGTTGTGCGCGACCGCAAGGGCGAGTTCCTGGATCTGTTCGAGGCGCTGCAAGCCCAGGGCTATGTGCGTTTTCGCGTCGATGGCGCGACCGTCGAAGCGCCCGAGTTCCCGGTGCTGAAGAAGGCCGAAAAGCACGATATCGATGTCGTCATCGACCGCATCAAGCTGAAGGCGGACAACCACGAAAGCCTGCGCCAGCGCCTGGCGGAGAGCTTCGAGGCGGCGCTGCGCCAAGCCGAGGGCCGCGCCCTGGTGCTCAATATGGAGACCGGCCACGAGCAGATTTTTTCAAGCAAGTTCGCTTGCCCGATCTGCAGCTACTCGCTGCCCGAGTTGGAACCGCGCCTCTTTTCATTCAACTCCCCCGTCGGCGCCTGCCCCCATTGCGAAGGCCTGGGGCAGATGACGGTGTTCGACCCCGAGCGGGTCGTCGCCTTCCCGAGCTTGAGCCTGGCCAGCGGCGCGGTGAAGGGCTGGGACCGGCGCAATGCCTACACCTTCTCGATGTTGGAATCGGTGGCGGCGCATTACAAGTTCGACATCGACCTGCCGTTCGAAGAACTGCCCGAGGCGGCCCGCCACGCCCTGCTCTACGGCTCGGGCGAGGAAGAGATCAGCTTTGTCTACCAGGCTGAAAGTGCCAGCGGCAAGAAGCGTTCGGTCAAGCGGGCCCATCCGTTCGAGGGCATCCTGACCAATTTGCAGCGCCGCTTCAAGGAGACCGATTCGTCCGCCGTGCGTGAAGACCTGGCCCGCTATATGGCGGCCAAGCCCTGCCCCCATTGCGAGGGCTCGCGCCTGCGCAAGGAGGCCCGCCATGTGGTGCTGCAGCCGGCCGACGCGCCGGACGGCTTCAAGGGCCGGCCGATCTATGAGGTCGAGCATTCGACCCTGCGCGACTGCCTGGCCTATATCGAGCAACTGAAGCTCAAGGGCAACAAGGCCGACATCGGCGACAAGGTGGTGCGCGAGATCACCTCACGCCTGCGCTTTTTGAACGATGTGGGTCTCAACTACCTGAGCCTGGATCGCAGCGCCGACAGCCTGTCCGGCGGCGAGGCGCAGCGCATCCGCCTGGCGTCGCAGATCGGCTCCGGCCTGACCGGTGTGATGTATGTGCTGGACGAGCCGTCGATCGGCCTGCACCAGCGCGACAACGACCGCCTGATCGCCACCCTGCGCCGCCTGCGTGACCTGGGCAATTCGGTCATCGTTGTCGAGCATGATGAAGACGCGATCCGCGCCGCCGACCATGTGCTGGACATCGGGCCGGGTGCCGGCGTGCACGGCGGCCGCATCATTGCGCAGGGCACGCCGGCCGAGGTGGCGGCGAATCCCGATTCACTGACCGGCCGCTATCTGAGCGGCGTCGAGCGCATCGAGATCCCGCCGCGCCGGCATCGGCTGAGCGATTCGGCCGACCCGCATTCGCTGAAGATCGTCAACGCCCGCGGCAACAACTTGAAGGGCGTGACGGTCGAGATTCCGATTGGCCTGCTGACCTGCGTGACCGGCGTGTCGGGCTCGGGCAAGAGCACCTTGGTCAACGACACGCTCTACACCGCCGTCGCCAAAAAGCTTTATCAAAGCCATGCCGACCCGGCGCCGCATGACGAGATTGAGGGGCTGGACGCCTTTGACAAGGTCATCAACGTCGACCAGAGCCCGATCGGCCGCACGCCCCGCTCCAACCCCGCCACTTACACCGGCCTGTTCACCCCGATCCGCGAGCTGTTCGCCGAGATGAATACCGCCCGCGAACGCGGCTACGGCCCCGGCCGCTTCAGCTTCAATGTGGCCGGTGGCCGCTGCGAGGCCTGCCAAGGCGACGGCGTGCTGAAGGTGGAGATGCACTTTCTGCCCGATGTCTACGTGCCCTGCGACGTCTGCCACGGCAAGCGCTACAACCGCGAAACCTTGGAAGTGCTCTACAAGGGCAAGAACATCACCCAGGTGCTGGGCATGACGATCGAGGACGCGGCGGTGTTTTTCAGTGCCGTGCCGACGCTGTCGCGCAAGCTGCAGACCCTGCTCGATGTGGGTCTGGGCTATGTGAAGCTGGGGCAGAGTGCGACGACGCTCTCAGGCGGCGAGGCGCAGCGGGTCAAGTTGGCGCTGGAACTCAGCAAACGCGACACCGGCCGCACGCTTTACATCCTCGACGAGCCGACGACCGGACTGCACTTTGCCGACATCAAGCTGTTGCTCAAGGTGCTGCACCAGTTGCGCGACGCGGGCAACACCATCGTCGTGATCGAGCACAACCTCGACGTCATCAAGACGGCCGATTGGGTGATCGACATGGGGCCGGAGGGCGGTTCGGGCGGCGGCACCCTGCTGGTGGCCGGCACGCCGGAAGATGTGGCCGCCTTTGAAGGCAGCCACACCGGGCGCTATCTGAAGAACCTGGTTTAAGCGTCGGCGCGAGCGGCAGCTCGGCGGCGGGTGGCCACGCCGACCGTGAGCAAGCCCAGCAACAACATCGCCCAGGTCTCGGGCTCAGGCACGGCGGGCAGCGGTGGCACGTTCGGCACCACGTTCGTCACTGCCGGCGGCAAAAACGGCACGTTGCCGCCGCCCAGGCTGGGTCCGACCGGGTTGCCGCTGCCAAAACTCGGCAGACTGCTCGGAAAATTGCCCGGCGCGCCCCCGTCCAGCCCACCCCCGGCGCCCTGCGCAAAACTGCCAGGCGCAGCCGGGGCGCCCGATGCGCCCGGTGCACCGCCGCCGAGATTACCGGCACCCGTTGGTTCCAAGTCCAACTGGCTTTGCGGATCGGCCCGTGCCACGGCCGGTGCGGCAGCAGCAGCAGCGGCGGCCGGGGCCAGGCGGGTGATGCGGCTGACATTGCGGCACACGGTCGGCACCACGATGCACTGCACGCCTTCGCAATAGACAAGGCCACGTTCTTGCATCTTCTGTGTCCACTTGGCGCGAGTGACGGTATTGCAGACACTGTTCGCGCCGAAGTACATCTGGCGGATTTCGCTGCTGTATTGCGCCTTGCCGACGATGGCATCGCGGCCGATGCTGACCACCTCGTCGTAATCACGCGTGGCCATGCGTGCTTTGAGGCGGTTTCGCGTGGCTTCGGGGATGTCGGTATAGCGATCCACGGCGGCCACCACATCGCCCATAAAGGGATTCACGCCTGGCCGGTCCCAGGAGCAAGTCGGCAGGGTGGCACCTGACGCTGCAAGTGCAAGGGATAAGAGCAAAGCCATGGGATGTGTGGGGGCGTGAGTTTGAGGGTGCGTCCCGCTTCACATTGATCAGTGTCGATGTGGGCGTTTCACAGTTTCTCTATTTTAAGAAGGTAAGCATTGATAAGCCCGCAGAGTCCACGTCGATGTGGGGCTGCAGAGTGCAAGTTGTCACAGTTCGTTGCACAACAGTGCTGAGCTGGAACGAGGTGAGCTTGGTTGACAATCGCTGCTACGCTTGCGCCGCGATGGTTTGCCAGGTCGCAGGCGGCCTTTGATGTTTGTTGTTGCCCACCTCTGTCGACGAAGTCTCATGCCTCAACTCGCCCCTCGCGCCGTGCTCTACGTTGAAGACGACCGCATCAACACGATCTTGATGGAGGAGGTATTTCGGCTGCTGCCCAACTGGCAGCTTGAATGCGCCGAAGACGCCACCCAAGCCCTTGTGATGCTGCAAACGCTGCGTCCTGCGCTGATGCTGATCGATATGAATCTGCCTGATATGACCGGCATTGAGCTGCTTCATGCGCTGCGGGCCGATCCCCGATTGGCCGCCCTGCCCTGCGTGATGGTGTCGGCAGACGACCAGCAAGGCGATGTGGCCGCCGCTTTGGCTGCCGGCTTTGCCGACTATTGGGTCAAGCCCATCGATGTGCCACGCCTGGCCGCTGCCTTGCAAGCGACCCTGCAGGCCTTTGAAGCTGCTCGGCCGGGCACAGGTCAGGCATAAATCAGGCATAAAAAAAGGCCCGGTAAACCGGGCCTCGCTTCAAGCCGCCCGCCGAAGCAGGCAACAACACATTACTTCAAGTGGCTGTTGATCAGCTTGGTCATCTCGAACATATCGGCCTTGGCCTTGCCGAAGATTTCCTTCAGCTTGGCGTCGGCGACGATGACCCGCTTTTGCAACGCATCTTGCAGATTGTGCTTCTTGATGTATTCCCAGACCTTCTTGGTCACATCGGTGCGCGGCAGGGGTGCTGCGCCGACGATGGCTGCCAAGGCGGCGCTGGGGGTAAGGGCCTTCATGAAGGCGGCGTTCGGCGTGCGCTTCTTGGCGGGCACTGCGGCAACTTTCTTAGCCGCAGGTGCCTTCTTGGCTGCTGGTGCAGCCTTCACAGCCGGAGCCGCTTTTTTCGCCGGTGCAGCGGCTGTTTTCACAGCCGTCGCAGTCGCCTTCTTTGCTGCCGGAGCAGCCTTCACAGCCGTAGCCGCCTTTTTAGCGGGTGCAGCTTTTTTCGCAGTTGCCATTTCGATTCTCTCCATCAAAAGTTGTTGATGTGCGGGGTCACGGGTAAAGGCCACATGGACCTTCGTTTCTCTCTAGAGCCCGGCGAGCGCAATGGTACTGCGCGCCTCTGTCATTGAGAAGGCTTTCATAGGGGAAAGCGGCCTTATCTGACAGGAATTTGGCGCTTGCATGCCCTCTTGTGTCGCGGCCCTGCATCAGTTGACGCGGTTCATGCGATATCGCTGCCCTCGGCAGGGCGTTTGCGGCCCGTGATCATCGCGGTCACGAGGTTCTCACGATGCCGCCAACTGGTGAGCGCAACGCCCGCCCAATGGACTATCACCAGGGCCGTCATCAGCCAGGCCAACGCCGCATGCAGGTCCGACAACCACTCGTAACCCCACAGCCATTCGGTCGTGTAGAGGATGCCGGTGAGGCTCACCGCGGCAGCGGTGGCCAGCAGGGCCAGCACCATCCAGCCGCCCAAGGGGTTGTGGCCGATATAGCGCGGCTCACTTGCGGTGCTCAACTGCGCGGCATAGCGCCAGGTGGCAGGCGGGCTGCGGACAAATTGCGTGAAGCGCGCAAAGCGACTGCCGCTGAAGCCCCAGAACAAGCGGGTCAGCACCACGCAACCGGCCACATAGCCGGCGGTGTGGTGGATTTCGTCAAACCAGCGACCTGGCCAATGCCCACTGGCCCAGCCGATCATGACGGACGCGGCCAGCAGCCCATGCAGGCTGCGAACGAGCGCGTCCCAGACCTTCACTGTTACTTCTCGCCTTCGGGAATGACGCGCTCGAAGGTCGTGGGATGAAAGAAGGCCTCGGCCTTCTGACCCTTGTCGTCGAAGCCGTAGACCTCGTAACAGTTCTTGTAGTTTTGGACCTTGCGGACCTTCCAACCTTCGGCTTCGAGCTTGCGTTGCAGCTCCATCTGTGGTTTCTTCTCTTCCTTGGGGACAACGGGGCAAGAGACATTGCCGTGGGCGAAGGCGGCACCGGCGGTGCTGAGGAGCAAAAGGGCAGTGATGGTTTTGAGCTTCATGGTTCGCTTTCGGGGTGGGTTAAAAGAACAGGTCAGGGTCGGCGTCGGCCAGCGTTTTACAGCCGGACAGCGCCATGGCGATTTCAAGTTCGTCGCGCAACAGCCGCAGCGCATGGGCGACGCCGAGTGCGCCCGCTGCCGCCAGCCCATGTACATAGGGCCGCCCGAGCAGCACGGCATTGGCACCGAGGGCCATGGCCTTCAGCACATCGGTGCCGCGCCGGATGCCGCCATCCACCAGCAGCAGCGCATCCGGCCCGAGTCCGGCGCGCAGTCGGGGCAGCAATTCGGCGGTGGCTGGCACCGTGTCGAGCGTGCGACCGCCGTGGTTCGAGACGATCAGGCCGACTGCGCCGCGCTTCAGTGCTTCGCGCGCATCGTCAATATGGCTGACGCCTTTGAGCAGCAGCGGCAACCGGCTGTGGGCGCGCAGCCATTCGATCTGATCCCAAGTGGCCGCGCGCGGCAGCAGGCCATCGAACAAGGCGCTCTGGCCGGGCTGCAGATCAAGTGGCGTTTTGCGCCCGCCCAGATTGACGGCGCGGATGTCGTCCGGCAGCTTGAAGCCAGCACGGCGCTCGCGGTCGCGCGCGCCGTGGACCGGCGCATCGACGGTCAACACCAGCGCTTCGTAGCCTGCACGTTCAATGCGTGCCAGCAGCACCTGCATGAAATCGCGGTCGTCGCGCCAATAAAGTTGAAACCACAACGGGCCATGACCGGCTTCGGCCAGCATCGGTGCGGCCACCTCTTCCATCATCATGCTGGCCTGCGCACTGAGGATCAGCCCGGCCGATTGCGCGGCGGCGGCGTGTGCGATGGCCAGCTCGCCATCGGCATGGAACAGGCGTTGATAAGCGATGGGCGCGAGCAGGATGGGGTGGGCGATTTCGCGGCCCAACAGCGTCACCCGCGTGTGGCCGCCGGACAGATCGCGCAGCACGCGCGGCAGCAGGCGGATGCCGTCCCAGGCGGCGCGGTTGGCCTTGAGGGTCAACTCATCGGCCGCACCACCGCTCAGATAAGCCCAGGCGTTTTCGCTCAGGCGCGCCCTGGCGGGTGCCTCGAAATCGGCAAGATTGACGATGCCCGCAGGCAGCGCTTCGATCAAAGGCAGGCTCATCAGGTGTCTGCCCACATCCGCAACAGGTTGTGATACGTCCCCGTGAGCGCCAACACGGTGTCGCTCTCGCCGTGCTCGCTGCGCAGTGCCATCAAGCTCATGTCCATCTCGTAGAGCAGGCAACGCTGCTCGGCGCTGCGCACCATGCTTTCGATCCAGAAAAAACTGGCGAGACGGGCGCCGCGCGTGACCGGCTCGACCTCGTGGACGCTGGTGCCGGGATAGAGCAGCAGGTCACCAGCGTCCAGCTTCACGCGCTGTTCACCAAAGGTGTCAGCAATCACCAACTCGCCGCCGTCGTAATCGGCCGGGTCAGAGAGGAACAGGGTGCAGGAGATGTCGGTGCGCACCCGCTGTTGTGCGCCGGCGTTGGCGCCTGGCAAATAGCGCACCGCCTGATCGACGTGCTTGCCATAGCGGTTGCTGGCCCCGGCATACCGGTTGAACATCGGTGGCAGCAGGCGCTTGGGCAGGGCGGCAGAGAAGAACAGCGGATGCTTCTCCAGTGCTTGTAAAACCAGCGCCTGCAAGGCCCTGGCCTGCTCACTGCCGGGGTTCAGCTGCTCGTTGTGCTTGACCGCTGCAGCTTGCGGGCCGGCGCTGGCCCGCCCGTCTTGCCAAGGTGCAAGAGCGAGCAGGCCGCGCGCCTGTTCGCAAGCCTCGGGGGTCAGGACTTGGGCAATCTTCAGCAACATGACGGGGACAGCTTGTGTGTAAAAAGGCTGGAGCGCGTTCGCGCCGATCAGAACTTGTACGTTCCTGTCAACGACGTCACCCGCCCCGTTCCGGGCACATAAAACGACGTGTAGAGCTGATCGGCATAGAGCTTGTTCGCCACGTTGCTGACGTAGAGCTTGAAAATCAGTTGCTCCGGGATCACCGCATATTCGGCCATCAGGTCGGCAGTGACGAACTTGGGGGCGGAGATGCCCACCGGGTTGCGGTTGGGGGTCTGGCTGCTGCGGGCATTCAGGCCGGCACCCAGGCGCAGCTGCGGCAGCACTTGGTAGGCGCTCCACAGGCTGCCGGAATAACGCGGCGACAGCGAGGGCCGGGCGCCCTGCTTCTCGCCCGAGGTGGCGCTGGAGATGTCGATGGTGGACACCGGCATCCAGGTGAAGTTGCCGAACACCTCCCACGCGGGCGTGATGCGGCCCACGATGTCAAGGTCCAGACCGGCCGCATGGCGCTTGCCCGACAGCGTCACCACATTGGTGAGCAGGGGGTCGGTGTTGCGCTCATGCAGCTTGGTGTTGCGGAAGATGCTGGCGCGCGCACTGAGCATGCCATTGGCGCTGTCCCACTTTGCACCCAGTTCGAGGTTGACCGACTTCTCGGGCGGTATGTCTTGATTGGCTGCGCTCAGCGAATAGGCATCACCCGATGTGTTGAACGAGGTAGCGCCCATCAGATGGAAGGACAGTTGCTCGTTCGGCTGGAACAGCACGGCGGCGCGCTTGCTCCATTCAGCCACCTTCATCTGGTAGCTGCTTGTGGTGACCGGCGTGAGCGCGTTGTTCGGCACGCCGAAGGCGTTGTAGTCACCCTCTAGCTTGTCGTAGCGCAGGCCGGCCAGCAGTTTCCACATCGGCGCGATCTGAACCATGTCCTGCAGATAGGCGCCGTAGGACTTCGAGACATAGGCATTGCTCGGGCGGTAGCTGCGCTGGCTTTCGTCGATGCTGGCATCGCCGTAGGGCGCGCCAATCGTCGTGTTCGGTCGCACCGGCACGACGCCACCCTGAAGGGCGCTCACCTGCCCGAAGACCGGCTTTTTTTCGTGCGAGAAGTCGACCCCGGTCTGCAAGCTGTGGTCCATGCCGAAGCCCTGGAATTTGGCGCTGAGATCGCTCTGCGCGGTCACCGTCTGCATGTCCTGCTTCTTGAGCTGCTGGCCGCGCGTCAGCACGGTGTTGGCACTCAGGGTGTCCAAAGTGACGGCCTGCCCGCCCGGCTGGGCCGAGGCGGCGCCGAAGTTCCACAAGGTGGCCCGCTGGTCGCGGGTGTATTCGGCGTAGCGCAGCTTGCTCACCAGCTCGACCTTGTTGGAGAAGCGGTGGGTGTGGGTGAGCATGCCGTAGTAGGCCGCACCCTTGTTGTAGTCGCTGGCCAGGCCGTAGTAGGCGTCCGGATCCAGCGAGGTCACCAGCGCGTTGGCCACCGGCGACGCTGCCGTCGGCTTGATCCAGCGCACACCGTAATTGATGCCGTTGTCGTTCTGCAGGCCGTACAGCGTGACGCCGAACTCGTCCTGCTCGTCGATGCCGAAGCGGTAGTTGGCGCCGATGCCGCGCTTGTCGATCTTGGCGCCGGCACCGTTGCTGTCTGCCCGGTTGCCCATCACGCTGACGCGCAGCGCCGAAGTCTCGCCGGTGCGCGTGTTCAAGTCGGCGATGGTCCGCAGCGCGCCATGATTGCCGATGCTCACATCGACCTGATTCTGGTCGGCGAGTTGGGCCTGCTGGGTGACCTGGTTGACCGCGCCGCCGGTGGAGCCACGGCCGAACAACAAGGAGGCCGAGCCGCGCAGCAGCTCGATCTTGTCGAGGAAAAAGGTGTCACGGTCATAAAAGGCCGGGTCGCGCATGCCGTCAATGAAGATGTCGCCAGTGCTTTGCAACGAAATGCCGTGGATCTTGATGTCCTCCTCGCCGCCCTCGGCCGCCTGGAAGGTGATGCCGGCGGTGTTCTTCAGCGCCTCCTTGACGTTGCTGAAATTGCGGTCGTCGATCAACTTTTCGGTGATGACGGTCAGCGACTGCGGGATGTCGCGGATGTCTTGCTTGCCCTTGCCAATGCGGGTCTCGGTGGCCTGGTAATCGTCCTTGCCTTGGCGCTCGGCATTGGCCTTGGCGCGCATCACCGGCAGCGCCGGTTCTGCATCGAACTTGCTTGGGGCGGGTTCAGTCTGGGCCATGGCAGCGGAGGCGATGCCAAAGCCGGCAGCAAGTGCGCCCAACGGCAGCAGGATGGTTGTTTTCTTGTGGGACATCGAGCGTTTTCCTGGGTGAATTTCGAACAGTGCAGCGGCTGGCCCTGGCGCTGTGCTGGGGCAAAAAGAGGGGCTGGGGCGGGACTGGATCAATCCAGTTCGTAGGACATGGGTGCGAGCGTTTCCCACTCAATGGGCAGGCCGTTTTCCGTCTGCGGCACGAAACGGGCGCTGCGGATTTCCATCAGCGCTTGCTGGTCAAGGCGCTCGAAGCCAGACGATTTGTGGACGGCTGCCGACTTCAGCAGGCCCCGCGCATCGACGGCAATGCGCAGCACCACGACACCACTTTCATGCAGGCGCCGCGACATCAGCGGCACCGTCATGCGCGGTTCAACCCGGTAGCGCACGGCGCCAGGGGCGACCTGCTTGAGCGCAGGCAGACTGGGTGCCGTTGAAACCGCAGTGGGTACCGCGTTGGGGACCACGTTGGGCACCGGCGAGACGGGTGCGGCCGCAGCCACGACCTCGCGCGGCGTGACCTGCGCAACAGCCACGGTGATCGTCGGCGCGGCCGTCGTGATCTCCACCAGGGGCGGCGGCACCAGGGGCACTGTTTGTGCCGGCAACAGCGGCTTGGTCAACATCGCGGCAAACGGCTCGGCATCGGACCTGCTCAGAGGCACCGGCGGCGCCTCCAGCAGGCGCACAACAACGGGGGAGATCTCTTTCACGGCCTGTTGCACATGGCCCCCTTGCAGCAGCATCCAGCCCATCAGCAGATGCACACCCAACACCAAAGCAGTGGACGCCGAGCTGCGCTTGCGCAGGCCCGCACCATCAAGCGCCCAAGGCGAGGACTCATAAGACCGGGAGGCGGATGACAGAACAGCAGACACAGCGCAGACCCAAAGCGTGACACAGGCCGCTATCTTAAAAGCAAATACGAATGATTCGCAATATCAATTTTGATTTTCATTCTTTGTTGCTGCTTGTATGCTGCGGCCATGATGAAAATCCTGCTCCGCTGGCTCCTGCTCGCCGCCGCCCTTTTGCTGGTGGCGCACCTCTATCCCGGCGTGTTGGTGACCAGCTTCACCTCGGCGCTGATTGCGGCGCTGGTGCTGGGTTTGTTGAACACCTTGCTGCGGCCGATCCTGGTGTTGCTGACCTTGCCCGTCACGGTGCTGACGCTGGGGCTGTTTTTATTCGTCATCAACGCCCTGATGTTCTGGGCCGCCGCTGATGTGCTGAGCGGCTTCAGCGTGACCGGCTTCACCGCTGCGCTGATTGGCTCGCTGCTTTACAGCCTGTGCGGCATGCTGATTGACGTGGTGATGGAACGGCTGTTCCCCGCCACTGATTAGGGCAGGTCGGCCCCGTCCGGCACGCCGCGCGGATAGAGCGCGGCCAGCAGCTGCCGACGCTCATAAAGCAGGGTGCGCAGGCGCGAATCGATCACCGCGGCTTCAATTTGATCGGCATCGCGGCCACGCGACAGCCGCAGGCCGGAGCGCAGGCGATCAATCGCCCCCTTCAAATCACCCGCAGCCGCACGTGCCTCGCCCTGCGCCCGCACCGAGCGCAGCGGCTGGCCGAGCTTGTCCCACAACTGCGCCAGCTGCGACCAGGCCAGCGCGTCGTTCGGGTGCAGGCTGACCAGGGTTTGAAGGCCATCCGACGCATCACGCGCCGATTCAAGCCGAGGGTCCACCATCGCCAGACTGGCGCGCTGCAACAGCATCACGCGCGAGCGTCCATCGTCACCCAGCGGTTTGAGTGCGGCATAGCCATCGGCTGCCTGGTCGCGGGCCTGCGCCAGTTCGGCGCGCAAATAGCGCAATGCGCGGCTGGCGCGGGCGTCGCTGCCCAGCAGTTCAAGCGTCAGCTCGGCACTGCGAAGCGTGTTTTCGGCGCGCGGAAAGTTGCGCAGCTTGATCGACGCGAGCGTGCTGGCATAGCGGGCAGCCAACTGCTCGAAGGCCTTGTTCGAGCCACCGTTGTTTGAACCACTGGTGCTGCGCGTACCGGCATCGAGGTTTTGCAATTGCAACCAAGCCTCGGCGCGGGCATCCATCAGCACGCGGGCGCGGGCTGCCATCAGCGCATGCTCGGCAATGCTGGGCGGGCGCACAAAGTCGGCCGTGCCCAGGCGCTGGCGGGCATCACCGATGCGCTCGGTGGTCAACGGGTGGCTGCGCAAATAGGGGTAGGCGCCGGAATCCATCAGGTGATAGGCCTGCTCCATGCGCTCGAACATGCTGACCATGCCGGCCGGCGAAAACCCGGCCTCGGTCATCACGTTGAAACCGACGCGGTCGGCCTCACGCTCCATGTCGCGCGAAAAATTCAGCGAAATCTGCTGCGCCGCCGCCTGGCTGCCGACGATGGCGGCATTGGCCATGTCGATGCTGCCGCGCGAAGCTGCCAGCAGGCCAGCCACCAATCCCGCCACGCTCAGCAGGGTGGATTTCGAATCACCCGCGATGCGCCGCGCGATATGGCGCTGGGTGACGTGCGACAGCTCATGGCCCAACACCGACGCCAACTCATCGCGCGACACGGTCATCGCGATCAGCCCCAGATGCACGCCGATGAATCCCCCCGGCAACGCAAAGGCATTGACGCTGCGGTCGCGCACCAAAAAGGCTTCCCAGGCAAAACGGTCATGGGTTTCATCGCCGATATTGCCGAGTTTTTCACCGGCGGCGACCAGCGGGTTCCAGATGCCTTGCAGGTACTCAAGCAGGATCGGATCGTCGAGGTAATCGGGGTCGAGCCGAATCTCGCGCATGATCTGGTCACCAATACGGCGCTCGCTGCCCACATCCAGATCTTGCGACACTGAATCGCCCAGCGAGGGCAGGCTCACCTGAGCATGCGCCCGCTGAACCGTGCCCAGGGGTGCGCCGAAGCCCAGCACCAAGGCGGCAATGACAGTGAGGGGATGACGACGAAACAAGTGACGAGGCTTCAACAAAATCTCCGGCTGGACAGCGCCTCCAAGCGTATGCGCAAACGCAAGCATCATGCGGCCACAATGGTTACCCGATTGTTGCCACGCTGACTGAATGAACTCACCACTGACCCATTTCGACGCGCAAGGCCAGGCCCATATGGTCGATGTTGCGGCCAAACAGATCACCCACCGCATCGCCCGCGCCAGCGGCGTCATCACCATGCTGCCGGCCACCTTCGCCCTGATCGCCAACGGCACGGCCAAAAAAGGTGATGTGCTGGGCATTGCCCGCATCGCTGCCATCCAGGCCGCCAAACGCACGGCCGACCTGATCCCGCTGTGCCATCCGCTGCCGCTGACCCATGTGTCCGTCGATTTTGAGCTCGGCAGCGACGGCCGCACCGTGCGCTGCACCACACAGGTCGAAACCCTGGGCCGCACCGGCGTCGAAATGGAGGCGCTGACCGCCGTGCAGATCGGTCTGCTGACGGTTTACGACATGTGCAAAGCCGCCGACCGCGGCATGGTGATGGGCGAGATCAAGGTGCTGGAAAAGCACGGCGGCAAGAGCGGCGATTGGTCGGCTGCCAGCTGAGCGACCCGGCCCAGGCTCAGCGCATCTCGCGCCAGTTGTACGTGCGCAGCGGTGGCGCGCACTGCCAGGCCAGCGCCTGGTCGGTCAGCGGCAGCGCGCATTCGGCCAACCAGTCGTCGCCGATTTTGTTGCGGAATTCACGCAGCCGCTGCACGACGTAGCGGGCGCGGTCGTCATCGCCGGTGGCGTGCAGGGCCTGCGCCCAGTCCTTCATCAGCCGGGCGTCGATCAGGTTGTGCGCGGTGCGCTGGGCGGCGGCCAGTGCTTCGGCATTGGCCCCCAGGCTGGTGGCCGCCGCGTAGTCGGCCAGGCTTGAAAACAGCAAAGATCGCTGGCCCACTGCGATGCGCTCGGTCAAGGGCCCGGCCGCTTCGGGCGGCTTGTAGATGGCCACCAGCTTGAGGTAGTCAAACCCGGCATAGACACTGCCGGCCACGACCAACCCCCCCAGCCCCACCCAGGCGCGCCGCAGCGGCCAGCCCGTGACCTTGGCGGCTGCCGACGGCCCGATGGCCAAGCCCAGAGCAAAGGCCGTGGGCAGCAGGAAGTAGGCGTACCACAGCGGGTATTCAAGCAGGCTGTGCAGGCCGATGGTGACGATCAGCAGCACGGCGCAGCGGCGCATCACCGCGTCGCCGCCCTGCTCCGCCATGCTGGTCCGAAACGCACGCCAGAGCGCCCAGCCCAGCAGGCCCAGGATGGTGATGCAGGCCGGCAGGCCGAGCTCCACGGCCAACTGCATCGGCAGGTCGTGCGTGTGGTCGAAAAAGGCGATCGGCCGCTGCGGGAAGGGCGTCATCGTCCAGGCCAGATTGAACTCGCCCCAGCCCACGCCGGTCCAGGGGTTGGCCCGCACCAAGTCCCAGGCATTCGCCAAGATCGCCAGCCGAGCGGGCGAGCCCGCGCCCTCGCCCAGCCGAGATTCCGCGCCGAAGGCATGGCCCGCGCCGCTGCTGGCCCAGACCGACAGCGCCCACCAGCAAAAACCCAGCATCAGCGGCGTGGCCAACAGCGCATAGCGCGTGGGCCGCGCCAATTTGCGATCCAAAGCGCCCCAGGCCGCCAGGATGGCCACGCCCAGCATGCCGGTGCGCGAAGCGCTCAGCACCACGGCCAGGACCAGCGCAAACAACACGGCGGGCAAAGTCACCGCCGCTTTGCTGAAGCGCCCCTGATCAGCCAGGTACACCGCGGCCACGCAGGCCCACATCAACAAGCTGGCCAGATGATTGGGCTGCCGCATATTGCCCACCGCCCGACCCGGAATGCCCGAATTCGCGATCCACTTTCCATCGGCTACATCCGGCGCAAACACCTGCACCAGGCTCACCACCACGCTCAACGCGCCCGCCGCCAACAGGCCCCAGCAGAGCGCCTCAAACCACTGCTGGCGTGCCGGGCCGCCGGCAATCCCCTGCCCCGCCAGCAGCAGCAGCAAGGCCGCGCCCAGCATGCCGCTGTTCGACACCGCCAGCGACATCGGCAGCCCTGCCCAAGCCCAGGACACCCAAGGCGCCAGCACCAGCAGGCCCAAGGCCCACACCGCCGCCCCACCGCGCAGGTGCGGCCGCGCTCCTGCCGCCACGATCAGCACCAACCCCCAGGTGCCCAGCGCCGCCAACTGGTTGAACAGGGTGGCCGAAGGCGTCAGGCTGAAGCCCACCAGCGGCGGCACGGCACAGGCCAGCAACAGGGCGATCAGGACGAAGGGATGGGCTGAAACAAGAGAGGGCACGCGCATGGGGGCGGATCATCACATGGGCGCTGAAATGAGCCGCAGTTTGCGGGAGGTCTGAGTCGGCTCAGTGCACACGATGGCCAACTGAAGTACAAACCGGACACCCTTGTGCCACCCAGGACACCGATGACCACCCAGCCCCGCCTCACCGCCGCCGATTTCGCACCCGAAGTGCTGCAGTTGTTTGATCAATACGTCCACGGCGGCCTGAGCCGGCGCGGGTTTCTGGACGCCGCGCAGCGCTATGCGACGGGCGCCGCCGGTGCGGCCGGGCTGCTGGCGGCGCTGAGCCCGCAATTCGCACAGGCCCAGCAGATCGCGCCGACCGACCCGCGCATCACCGCCCGCTGGCAGGACGTGGACGCACCGCTGGGCACGGGCAAAGTGCACGGCTACTTGGTGACGCCGGTGACACAGAGCAAGGCAGCGGCAAAACGACCGGTTGTGCTGGTCGTGCACGAAAACCGTGGCCTCAACCCGCATATCGAAGATATTGCGCGCCGACTGGCGGTGGACGGCTTCATCGCGTTTGCGCCAGACGCGCTGTTCCCGCTGGGCGGCTACCCCGGTGATGAGGACAAGGCGCGCGAGCTGTTCGGCAAGATCGACATGCCGAAAACCCGCGCCGATCTGGTGGCTGCCGTGCGCTTTTTGCAAAAACTGCCCGAGGGCAACGGCCGCGTCGGCGTGGTCGGTTTTTGCTGGGGCGGCGGCATGGCCAACTACCTGGCCACCGCCGTGCCGGATCTGGCTGCCGCCGTGCCTTTTTACGGCGGGCATGCGCCGGCCGAAGAGGTCAGCAAGATCAAGTCGCCGCTGCAACTGCATTTCGCCGGGACGGATGAACGCATCAACGCCGGATGGCCCGCTTACGACGCTGCCCTCAAGTCCGCTGCCGTGCCGCATGAAGCGTTCGTCTATGCGGGCACGCAGCACGGCTTCAACAATGACACCACCCCGCGTTTCGACGCCAAGGCGGCGGCATTGGCGTGGCAGCGGACCGTGGCGTTCTTCAAGGCGCAGTTGACGGCGGCTTGAACTGCTCAATCACCCAGATCGATCACCGCCGACAACGGCAGGCCGGCCAAGCTCGGCGGGCAGGTGTAGTCGGCAATCACCCAGGCCCGGTCGGTGCTGCTTGCGGCCTCGGTCAACAGGGCCGTCAGCACCCGGCCGGAGCTGGCATCGAGCGCGGCGAACGGCAGGTCAATCAGGGTGAGCGCCGCGCCGCTCGCGCCAGCCGCCACCAGGCCGACCTTGCGGCGGCTGCCGGTGGAGAGCATGAACATCGGCTTGTCGATGTGGGCGGCCAGGCCAAACCGTTCGATCAAATCAGCTTCGACATCCGTCTGCCAGCCCGCGCCACGCCGTGCATCGAGCCAAGCGCGCGCGACCACGGCGTCATGGGCGGGGTCGTCCGGAGTCTCGAAATAAACCGTCTCGGCGGCGCGCTGAACGGTGCCGCCGCTGGGCCGCAAGCTGCCCGCCATCAGGCGCAGCAAGCTGGTCTTGCCCCGGCTCTCGCCGCCACGCAGCAGGGCGAGGCCCGGCTGAAGGGTGAAGGAAAGCCCGCTCAGCACGGGCCGCCCGGGGTGTGAGAACGCGAGCTGATCGGCGCTAAAGAACCGGCTTGGCGCCACGTCCACGCTCACTTCCGAGTCCAATTACCCGACCCGTGCCGGACCACCCCACTTCGCCCATGCTGCTTGCGCAGCCAGCTCGGCGCTCGAAGCCGCATCCAGCGGTGATCGGCACAGGCCCGAATGGGCATAGTGGAGGTTCTCGTACAACTCGGCGGTGGCCGGCAGCGCGGCCAGCACAGCGTCGAGCGCCATGCCGGGCTCGGCCTCACCCAGCAGTTTTTGAACCTTCAACACCACATCGCGGTACTGCTCGGGCGCCGCGCTGCGAGGCAGCCGCTCCAGACGTTCCAGCAAGGTGCCCACGGCCGCCAAAGGCCACATTTGGGTTGGGACTCGAAGAGGGGTTTCGGTGTTCATACAGCATCACATGGGCCCATGCGAGCGCGTTTCAAGCCCACCCGCCGCGCCACTTGTGCCGCCACAAAGCCCTCCATTGCGCCCAGCAGCGGGGCAAAACGCTCGGGCGCAGGTTCCAGTTGTTGCAGGGCAAGCACGCTGGCTTCCAGGGTTGACAGCTGCTGCGGGCGATGGGCGCGGCGCAACGGGGCGTAGCGGGACGGCGCTGTTGAATCAAGCGCCGTCAGGGCCAGGCGTGGCAGTGTTTGCAGCAGCGGGTTGAGCGCGAGCATCTTGCGGCTCTTGCGCCAGGTGGCGTCGATCACGACCAGGCAGGCGGGCGGCACGGCGCCGCTTTGCACGGCGGTGGAACCCTCAGAGGCGGGATACAAAAG
The DNA here is from genome assembly GCA_038327205.1 of Burkholderiales bacterium. Lineage (GTDB taxonomy): Bacteria > Pseudomonadota > Gammaproteobacteria > Burkholderiales > Burkholderiaceae_C > Paucibacter_A. The sequence continues at coordinate 22,040 of JBBQKT010000003.1, forward strand.
GGCTGCTGTGCGGGTGGCCTGTGCCAACGCGCTTGCGTCGAACTGTTCCCCCACCCAGACGGTGCAGCGGGCGAGGCTCAGGCTCAACAAGCGCGCCGTGCCCTTGGCCTCAAACTGTTCGTCAGGATGTTGAAGCAGCAGCAGGGCCACCGCATGGTTGTCCACCGGCTGGATCCAGCCGCAGATACAGGCGCTTTGGGGGCGCTCACAACGGGGGCAAATCAACCGTGCCGTCACACCGACATCAAGCCGTCGTCACGCCGCCGTCATTGCCCCACGGCGGCGAGAGCCTTTGCGCATCTCGCCCAGGGCGGCGTCCCGCGTCCGTTTGGCCAGATGGCCTGCCAGCAGCACCGCAGCCAGCACGGCGACCACGTTCAACACCCCCCACAGCGGCGGCACGGTGGAAGACAGCAGCAGTGCATAGAGCGGCTGGCCATAGATCTTGGGATTGAGCGAGAAGTGGATGGCCCCGTAAATCGTCCAGGCAAACCAACTCAAGGCAACACCCGCCACGCACCAGCTGGTGGTTGGCCGGTGGCCGCGCCGCAAGGGGCCACGCGGCACGACGGTGATATAGCTCCAGAGAAAGGCCACCAAGGCCATCAACAAGGCGATGACGCTTGCCTCCGAGATCACCGTCAGCATGCTCGTGCGCCCGCCCATCGACGTATAGACAAAGGGAGGCAAGCGCACTTTGGCAAGGAACGAGCTGATGCCCATCACGCTGCTGTAAAGCAAAAAACCCGAGAAAAAAGCACTGACCCGACGAACACTGCGCATAACTTGGCTCCACAACACCCACATCAGCTTTCAACAAATTATCTGGCCGGGCGTTGGGATAACGCCGGGGCGACGCTGTTGAAATCCGGGTGCTGCAGGCATTCTGCACGCGATCGGCAGGCTTCAGCGGCCCGGCGCGTAGATCTGGTCGAACACGCCGCCGTCATTGAAGTGTGTTTTCTGCGCACTGCGCCAGCCGCCGAACAGCTCATCGATGGTGAACAACTTGATCGGTGCGAACTGTTTGCCGAAGGTTGCGGCGATCTTGGCGTCGCGGGGCCGGTAGTAATGCTTGCCGGCAATCGTCTGGCCTTCGGCGCTGTAGAGATAGGCCAGATAGGCCTCGGCCGCCTTGCGCGTGCCTTTTTTATCCACGTTCTTGTCCACCACCGACACCGGGGGCTCGGCCAGGATGGACAGGGACGGCGTCACCAGCTCGAACTTGCCCGGCCCCAGTTCCTTGACGGCCAGGTAAGCCTCGTTCTCCCAGGTGATCAGGACATCGCCGATGCCGCGCTCTGCAAAGGTCGTGGTCGCTCCCCGCGCGCCGGCGTCAAGCACCTTGGTGTTGCCGTAGATGCGCTTCACAAAGGCCCGCGCGCTGTCGGCATTGCCACCCGGCTGCTTCAAGGCATAGCCCCAGGCCGCCAGGTAGTTCCAGCGCGCGCCGCCCGAGGTCTTCGGATTGGGCGTGATGACGTCGATGCCGCTGCGCGCCAGGTCGGGCCAGTCGACGATGCGCTTGGGGTTGCCCTTGCGCACCAGGAACACGATGGTCGAGGTATAGGGAGAGGCGTTGTTGGGAAGGCGCTTTTGCCAGTCAGACGACAACAGCTTACCGACCTCATGCAGCGCGTCTATGTCGTAGGCCAGGGCCAGGGTAACGACATCGGCCTCCAGCCCGTCCATCACCGACCGCGCCTGCTTGCCCGAGCCGCCATGCGACTGTTTGACCCTCAGGGTCTCGCCGGTCGTGGCCTTCCAGTGCTTGGCAAATGCCGCGTTGTAGTCCTGATAAAGCTCCCGCGTCGGGTCGTAGGAGACATTGAGCAGGCTGGTGGTGTCGGCGTGGGCGGTGGCCGCTGCTCCCAAGCCGAGCACGAGGGCGGAAAGAACGGTTCGAAAAGCAGTCACAGAAGCGATCAAAGAGCTGGGGGGACGCTCAATGTAGGCAGGGACCGGCGGCGGGGAAAGCAAGAAAAACTGCTTTGCTTTGCAAGCCTGGCCTTGCTGGCTACCTGAACACCGCCAGCCCGTCCAACCGGCCCTCGATCTCTTTCATCATCGCCAAATACCCCGGCGCGCCGACGCCGCCGTAGCGCTTGATGAAATCAGCCTCGCGCAAAAACTCAGGCAAATCCGCCACGTCGGGCATGAAGTCGCGCTCTTGCAAGCCAGCCACCATCGCGGCTTGCAGCTTCAGCGGGGCTTGCGTGGCCAGCAGGCCAAAGCGGGTGCCGGCACGATCGGCGGCGATGTCGTTGAAGCTGAAGCCGCTACCGCTGCTGGCGTCGGCCAGCTCTTTGTCCACGCCAACGGCATCGGCCAGCGGGCCGCCGCCTTCGATGGCGATGACGGCAGAGATCAGAAAGTGCAGCGGGAAGTCTTCACGGCCGGCGAGCGTGACGGTCAACGGGCGCGCGGCGGGCCAGGTGCGGGCGGCGGGCATGAGTTTGGCCCAGCTGCGGTGGTTGGCATGCAGGGCAGCGGTCAACACGGCGGCACGGTTTTCGGCGGCGGCAGGGTTGCCCTGCGCGGTGCGCTCGCGGGCCAGCGCAAACAAGGGCGGCAGCAGCTCGGCCAGGGACACCGCCGCGTCCTGCGGATACCCGCCCGCCACGGCCACCAGCCGGGTTTGATAGGCCAGCATGCGCTGTTGTTCGGCAGCGGGCCAGAGGGTCGCCAATGCACGGTCGAGGCTGTCGGCCTGCCAGCGATAGGCCAGCCGCATCTGCTGAGGGCCAAAGCTGATCTGGGTCACAAGCTCGCTGGCCAGCTGCGCTTCGACCTCGTCTTGCAGACGAACTTTGGCACGTTGCAAGGCCCAGTTGGCCAGCACGGCGGGCACCGGCAAATTGCCGATCCGAAAGGATTCAACCACGGGCAGGCGGGGGCCCTGGCGCAGCTGCGCCGCCATATTGAGCCAGATGCCGGTGCCCGGCAGCGCCTTGCTGACCCGCAATGTCGCTGCGCCCCCTTGCACCTGGACCTGGGCGGCGAGCCGGGGCCAGCGCAGCGCCAGATGGCCGAGCAACAGGTTCAGATCAGCCTCGCCCAGCGTCAAATGGCGCAACTGGGGGCCGGGGTTGAGGCGCGGGTCGTTGCGCTGCAAAAAGTCTTTGGCCCGCTGGATGTCGGCCGCCGACAGCGCCTGGGGTGGCAGCAGCAGCGGGCTGGTTTGCAGGGCCAGCAGGGGCAGGGCGACCACAAGCACCAGCATCGTGATCAACACCCAAAGTCCGACTTTCCTCATCGCCCATCCCACGCGGCTTCCATCCGGTCCACCACCGCATCGGAAGCCTGCCGCGGTGACGCGCCTGCATGGCGTTTCGCCAGCGCCTGGGCGGCCACCGCAAATTGCGGCTCTTCCATCAGCCGGGTCAACAGCGCCCGCCAATCGGGTGCTGCCACTTCGGGCTTCACCAGCAATCCCACGCCGGCTTGCTCGATGCGGCGGCTGACCATCCACTGCTCCATATGGCTCGGCAGGGCCAGCTGCGGCACACCCGCAAGCGCGGCAGCGGTGACGGTGCCGACGCTGCCGTGGCTGATGACCAGGCGGGCGGTGTGCAGCACGGCGTCCATGCGCACGGGTTGGGTCTCAAAGCGCAGACTCGGGCTGCCCAAGCGGGCCGCCGCTTCGGGCGACATGCCCTTGGCAAACACCAGGGTGGGCCATTGCAAGGCCTTCAAGGCGGCCATCAACCGTTCGAACTGCGCATTGGCCGGGTTCACGTAGACAAAGACCGGCGGCTTGCCGCGCGTGATGGCGGCATCGGGCCAAGTCGGGGCCAGCCCCAGATCCGCCACAAAGGCAGGCCCGACGATGTCGGTGGAGGCGCTGGCCCCCTGGTCGTAATGCGCCAGTTCGGGCAGGCTCATGATGCAGCGGTGAACGCCGTCAAACAGATCGGTCAGCCGCGCCAAGGGCGTGTCGCCCAACAGGGCCAGCGCCTTGTTGGCAGCCACCCGCAGCAACTCGTCCTGCCCCACACAGCGACGGTGTTCTTCGGCGTCCCAGAACGCCATTGGCGGAAAATTCTGGCCGGCCGGAGGCAGCTCAAAACTGTTGCCGACGCTAAACACCGGCAGCCCCAGTCCGCGTGCGGCCAATATCGCGGTGGGGGCGTGGTCGCACACCAGGGCGTCGGGCTTGAGGAGCTCAAACATCGCACGCCAGGCCGTCACCAAACTCGCCAGGCCGACCGGATTGAGCCAGCCGGCAGCGGCCAGCACGACGGTGTAATTGCGCAGCGCCGGTGCATTGTTCAAGCTGGGCAGCCAGACCGGAGCCTGGGCGAACCACCACCGCGCTTCGGCCGTATCAGCCCCGAAACGCAAATGCGCCCGTGACACATCCTTCAACAAGAACTGCGGCTCATGACCGCGACCGCGCAGCGACCGGCCCACCGACAGCATGCGGTCGATATGACCCAAGCCGGTTCCCAACTCCCACACGCTCAAGACGCGACGACCCATTACCCCTCCAAAACCCTGTGTCGGGATGGTTTACAAAACTTCGTAAACCAATCTCGAATACGCTTTCAAGTGATTGATTATTAAGGAATTTCAGGTCCGGGTTCGAAAATTGCTGCGTGCCTCGACAGACATCCCCTCGACCAACAGAAAGCACGCACCACCATGTCCAAGCTCAACACTCCTCTGTCACAACTTGCCTGGGCGGTAGGTGCGGCCCTTCTGACGTTCAGCGCCGGCGCCAACGCTGTCGTGGTGCTTGCGGCTGCCTCCACAGCCAGTACCAATGGCAATGCCGCCGCGCCGAGTAACTTCAGCTCCACCGAATACGTCAGCAGCTACGCCAATGGCGGCGAGCTGCTGGGCAATGCCTATGGCTATTCGTTTGCACGTGACAGCGGCGCCTATGCCGTCAGCTCTAACGCCGAAGGCATTGCCACTGCCACTGCCACCACCTCGTTCGGCCAGTCGATCACCAACGACACCGGCCGGGATCGGCGGTACTCGATGAGCTTTCACATCTATCACGGCTACATGTCGACATCGCTGAACGGCAGCGCAACCCTCGTGGGAACCGAGTTCCTGCAAGCGCTTTACTCGGCCAACATCAGTGTCAACGGCAGCAATGTGTTCACCAGCAGCGCGATGGTCAGGCGTGATGTCAACGGCGCCAGCGGCAGCAAGTCCGGTATCGATTTGAACGCGGCTGATTCGGCCAGCGACGGCGATCTGAGCTGGAACGACTCGTACTACACGGTCGACCTCGGCACCGTGGCCAACGGCGGCACGATCGAGGTGCTGGCGATGTTGGCAGACGAAACCAGCAGCAATGTTGGCACCTACACCTTTGACAATGGCAACTGCTGCTCGGCTTACGGCTGCCCCACATCAGTTCCTGGCAGCACTGCGAGCAAGACGGGCGCGTCGTCCACGGCGGTTTATGGCGGCGAATGCGGCTCGGGCACCGACTACAAAGGCATTGCACGGGCGTTTTATGGCGACCCGATTGATTTCTTTTCCTCCGCAAGCGCCGACGCACCGCTGGATGGCGCGTTCACCATCACCGCCGTCAACGACGTGCCCGAGCCTGCTGCGCTGGGCTTGACCGCCTTGGCACTGGGTGCGGCCGGCTGGGCCGGGCGCCGCCGCCGCCAAGGTCAGCCGTCCTGATCGGCTTCACGGCTCCCTCACAGCGCCTTCGGGCGCTTTTTTCATGGCGCTGACAATGTCCTCAATGCCAACCCTGACACCCACGCCCACCCTCTGGCCGCCCGACACCGCCCGCTTGCAACAGCTTTTTGACCGCGCCCGCCTGCAGCGCGGTCGGGCCATTCAGGCACAGATCATCAGCCTGAAGACCGATGCCCACGGGGCCAGCGCCAGCATTCGCGGCGGCGGCGGGGTGGTTTATGAGTTGGTCGTGCAGGGCGTCGCCGATGCTGACGGCGCGCCGCACTACAGCGCCCTGTGCAGCTGCCGCGCCCAGCGCTTTTGCGAGCACGCCGCCGCCGTGATGCTGCGCGTGCAAGCCGATGCCGCCGCCCCCGCGCGCGACGACGCCCTGCAGGCCTGGGCGCAGGCGCTGCGCCGCAAGGCCGGGCGCGACGAGCTGAAGGCCCTGCCCCGCCTGCCCGAGGTGGACGCGGGCAAGCTGATGGATTTGTTGCTGAACGACGCACCCGAGACAGCAGACACAGCCACTGAGCCAGCCCTGCCCGCCATCGGCGAAGCGGCGAGCTTCCGCCCCCGACTGACCCTGCGCACCTTGAGCCGCGGCGACGGCCTGCTGGGCCTGGCGCCGAGCGGCATCCTGGGACCGCGCGGCGACGCCGTCACCGTGGCACAGATCGATTGGATCTACACCGCTGCCGCCGATGGCCTGAGCGTCAGCGCACCCGCCCCCCGCTCGCTGCTGAACAGCCGCCCGGCAGCCAATCTTCCTGTCGGCAACCGCCTGTTCGCCCGCGACTTCAGCGCCGAAGCCGATGCCCGCGATGCGCTGTGGAGCCTGGGCCTGGTGCCGCTGGACGCCGACTTGCTGCAATGGCGCAGCGCAGCCTCAGCACCGGTGTTGACCGAGCTCTGGACGCTGCCGCAGGAAGAATTCTTTGGCGCCTTCTGGTTGGAGCGAATCCCTGCGCTGCAGGCCGCCGGCTGGGCCATCGTGACCCTGCCCGGCTTTGCCCACCGGCCCGCTGCCGCCGAGGGCTGGACGGTCAAGATCGAGCCCCTCGTCGGCAACCCGCGCCAGGGCTCCTGGCTGCTGAGCCTGGGCATCGAGATCGAGGGCGAAAGCCTCGACCTCGCGCCGATGATTGCCGACTTGATCAAGCGCGATGGGCGCTGGCTCGACGCGGCCGAGCTGGCCGAAATCGACGATGACGCCATCGTCGTGCTGCACGCGCCTGGCGGGCGGCGCATCGAAGCGCCCGCCGCGCCACTGAAAGCCGTCATCGGCGCGATGGTCGATCTGCTGACCGACCCGAAGCGCCACGAAGGCCCGATCCGTTTGAGCGACTGGGATGCCAGCCGGCTGGAGCTGCTGGACACCCGTGCCGGCTGGCAGATTGTTGGCGATGCCGGGCTGCGCGCCATGGGCGAACGGCTGCTGGCCGCCGGGTCACCCCAGCCCGTCGCAGCACCCTCGGGCCTGGGGCTGCAGCTGCGGCCCTATCAATTGACGGGCCTGGCCTGGCTGCAATACCTGCGCGCCCAGGGGCTGGCCGGCATCCTGGCCGACGACATGGGCCTGGGCAAGACCGCGCAGGCGCTGGCGCATTTGCTGATCGAAAAACAGGCCGGTCGCCTGGACCGACCCGCCCTTGCCGTGCTGCCCACCTCGCTGCTGTTCAACTGGCTGGCCGAGGCGGGCCGGGTCGCACCCGCGCTGCGCCTGCTGCTGCTGCAAGGTCCGGAACGGGCGCAGCACTTCACCCATCTGGCCGAGTACGACCTGGTGCTGACGACCTACCCGCTGCTCTGGCGCGACAGCCGGCCGCTGAGCGCCCAGCCCTGGCATCTGCTGATTCTGGACGAGGCGCAGACGGTCAAGAACGCCGGCAGCCGTGCCGCCAGCGCGGTGCGGCGTTTGCAGGCCCGCCACAAACTGTGCCTGACCGGCACGCCGCTGGAAAACCATCTGGGCGAGCTGTGGGCGCAGTTCGATTTTCTGATGCCCGGCTTTCTGGGCGATGCACGCAGCTTTCAACGCCTGTGGCGCAAGCCGATCGAGGTGGGCGGCGAAAGCCTGCGGGCGCAGCTGTTGGCCCAGCGCGTGCGGCCCTTCATCCTGCGGCGGCGCAAAGAAGATGTGGCCCCCGAGCTGCCGCCACTCTCAACGGTCATCCGCCGCGTCGAGCTGACCGGAGCCCAGCGCGATCTGTACGAAAGCGTGCGGGTGGCGGCCGACAAGCAGGTGCGCCGGGCACTGGAAAAACTGGGGTTTGGTGGTGCGCAGATCTCGGTGCTGGACGCGTTGCTGAAGCTGCGCCAAGTCTGCTGCGACCCGCGTTTGGTGAAAGGTATCGAGCCCGTCGCAGGCATGGAACGCGCCAAGCTGGAGTTGCTGACCGACATGCTGCCCGAGCTGGTGGACGAGGGCCGTCGAGTGCTGGTGTTCTCGCAGTTTGCCGAAATGCTGGCCCTGATCGAGTTGGAGCTTCACAAGCTCGATCTGCCGTTTTTACGGCTGACCGGGGCCACGCCGGTCGCCGACCGGGCGGACATCGTGCGGCGCTTTCAGGCTTGTGAAGTGCCCCTGATGCTGATCAGCCTGAAGGCCGGGGGCGTGGGGCTGAACCTGACCGCAGCGGACACCGTCATCCACGTCGACCCCTGGTGGAACCCGGCCGTCGAGGCGCAAGCCAGTGCACGGGCACACCGGATAGGCCAGGACAAGCCGGTGTTTGTCTACAAACTGGTGGTGGCGGGCAGCATCGAGGAACGGATGCTGGAGCTGCAAGCGCGCAAACAGGCACTGGCGGACGGGATCTTGGGGACTGACGGCGGGGATACCGTCAAATTCACCGCTGAGGATTTGGCGCTGTTGCTGGCGCCGTTGAGCTGATCGTCATCCCAGCGAAGGCTGGCATCAAGGCACGTGGTCTTTGACGACTGGATGCCTGCCTGCGCAGGAACGGCGCACGCTTCAGCGCTTGCGGTCGAAGCGAATGGCGCGGGCCAAGCTGCGGACATTGCTGCCGGATTCGAACGCTTCGTGCTTGCGGCCCTTGTCGGCCAAGTCGGTCATCACCTCGTGCGAGGGCATGCGGCGGGGCTGATTCGTTTCAACGCGGTGTTGCATCATCTTCATGGCTGTTGCCTTTTATCCAATCTCGTCCGGGTTTCTTTCCCGTCCGATTGCCCTGCACAACGGCTGCCGAATCTGGGGGGTTGACAGCGTTGCAACAATTTTTAACACAAACGCTGCCTGCTAAGCTCACGGCCATGTCCTCGCCAGAACCCACCCTCGTCGCCTGCCTGTGCGCCGCCTGGTGCCGCACCTGCGACGACTACAACACCGTGTTCGCAGCGCTGGAACAGCACAACCCCGGTTGCCGCTTCATCTGGATCGACATTGAGGACGAGGCCGACCTGGTCGGCGACATCGATGTCGAAACCTTCCCGACCCTGCTGATCGGCGTCGGCCCCGAGTTGCGCTTCATCGGCCCGGTGACACCCCAGCTCGGCACCGCGCAGCGGGTGCTCGACGCCGCCTTGGCAGCGCCGATGGCCGCCCCTGACCCCACCGCGTTGGCCCTGCTGGCGCGCTTGCAACTCAAAAATCAGACCCTATGACCGTCCAACTCAAAACCGCCGCCCCGGCCACCGCCACCCCCATCACCGTGGTTGACCGTGCGGCCTTTCAGGCCGTCGTCGGCAACTTGCCTGCGCCGACCCGTCACTGGCTGGCGACCTGCGCCTTCGTCGGTGCGCCGGATACTTTTGCGCTCGTGCCCGCCGCCGACGGCCA
>JBBQKT010000004.1:0-27466 GCA_038327205.1 Burkholderiales bacterium
TCAAGAACCCCCGCCCGAGGATCGCATCACGCGCTCGCCCTGGTTTATCCGCCAACACGATGAGGTGCCTGCCGCTGCCTGGAAGCGCACCAGCATCAAAAGTGCATCCCATTGCGCCGCCTGTCACGGCGGCGCCGAACAAGGAGATTTCAATGAACGCAACGTCCGTATCCCCCGCTGAAGCGGCGCAAGCCGCCGTCCCGGCAACGAAGAAGATGCTGGTCTGGGATGCGCCGGTGCGCGTCTTTCACTGGCTGATGGTGGCAAGCTTTGCCGGCGCCTATTTGACGGCCGAGAGCGAGCGTTGGCGCCTGTTGCACGTGACGCTCGGCTACACGATGGCCGGCCTGGTGGCGTTCCGAATCGTCTGGGGCCTGATCGGCACGCGCAATGCCCGCTTTTCGAATTTCGTGCGCGGGCCCCGCGCGGTCATCAATTACTTGAAGGCGATGGGCAGTGCGAAGCCGGAGCACCACACCGGCCACAACCCCGCTGGTGCCATCGCCATCGTGGCGCTGCTGGCGCTGACCTTGGCCGTCGGTGGTTCGGGCTGGGCTGTCTTCAATGATGTCGGCGGCGACTGGCTGGAAGAAATACACGAGCTCGCTGCCAACACCATGCTGGCCGTCATCGGGCTGCACATCGCCGGCGTGCTGTTCGCCAGCTGGCGCAGCCGTGAAAACCTGATCGGCGCCATGATCACCGGCCGCAAACCCGGTCGGCCCGAGGAGGGTGTTCGCAGTGCATGGCGCAGCGTCGCTGCGGTGATGCTGATCACCGTGGCAGGCTTTTGGTGGCTGCAGTGGCAAGCTGCGCCGGCGTCTGGCGGTCTGACCGACCGCGGGGCGGCCGGGGTTCAGGCCGAGTCGGGCGATCACGACGACGATTGATCCCGGGCGATGCAAACAAGACACGCGACACGCGACACTCCACCCATGCGAATTCTCCTGGCTGAAGACGACATGCTGCTCGGCGACGGCCTGCGCGCCGGCCTGCGCCAGCTCGGCTTTTTGGTCGACTGGGTGCGTGACGGCAACGCGGCCGAACGCGAATTGCTCGCCCAGCCCTATGCCGCTGCGGTGCTCGATCTGGGGCTGCCGGGCAAGGACGGTCTGGACGTCCTGGCGGCGGTGAGAAAAGTCGGTGTCACCTTGCCCGTGCTGGTGCTGACCGCCCGCGACGCGGTGCCGGACCGCATCCGTGGTCTTGATGTCGGTGCGGACGACTATGTCGTCAAGCCGGTCGATCTGCATGAACTTGGCGCGCGGCTGCGGGCCCTGGTGCGGCGCTCGCATGGGCAGCCACGGGAGACTTTGACGGCCCAGGATGTGGTGCTTGATCCGGCAGCGCGCAGCGTGCTGCGGTCTGGCGAGCCCGTGGTTTTGTCGGCCCGCGAGTTCGATCTGCTGCACACGCTGATGCTCAACGCTGGGCGGGTGCTGTCCCGTGAACAGATCGAGCAGCATCTCTACAGCTGGGGGCAGGAAGTGGAGAGCAACGCGATCGAAGTTCACGTCCACCATCTGCGGCGCAAGCTGGGCACGCCGGTGATCCAGACCATTCGGGGTGTGGGCTATATGTTGGCGAAAGAATGACTCGGCGCAGCCCCTCCTTGCAGGGCCAGCTGCTGGCTTGGGTGCTTGGGCTGGTGGTGCTGGTCTGGCTGTTGACCGCCGCCGTGACCTGGTTCGATGCGCGCCATGAACTCGACGAATTGCTCGACAGCCACCTGGCTCAAGCTGCCGCCTTGCTGGTGGTCCAACAGCGCCAAGACTTCGCTGACGACGACCGCGAAGTCGATGACACGCCGACGCTGCACCGCTATGCGCCCAAGGCTGCCTTTCAGGTCTTCCACGAAGGCCGGCTGACGCTGCGTTCCGCGAATGCACCGATGGTTGCGATGTTCGAGCCGACCGATGGTGATCGTTCGGGCTTCCGAACGGTGTCCTTTGGTGGCTCGACCTGGCGGGTCTTCAGCGCAAGTGGCGCCGAACGAGACGTCCAGGTCTTCGTCGGCGAACAGCTGGCGTCGCGCAACGCGATTCTCTTTGCGGTGCTGCGCAGCACGATGTGGCCAATGATGGCGGCGCTGCCGGCACTGGCTTTGGCCGTCTGGTGGGCGGTGCGGCGTGGCGTGTTGCCTTTGCGCCGGCTGAGCCGGGTGCTGGGTGAGCGCAGCCCGCAGGCCTTGCGGCCGGTCGTGATCGAAGGCGCACCCGCCGAGTTGGTGCCTGCGCTCGATGCCTTGAACGGGCTGCTGCAACGTATTGCCGAACTGGTTGAGTCGGAGCGGCGCTTCACGGCCGACGCGGCCCACGAGTTGCGCACGCCCATTGCCGCCATCCGCACGCAGGCGCAAGTCGCACTGGGCGAGGCGGACGAAGGGCAGCGCCGCCATGCCCTGCAAGCCACGTTGTCTGGCTGCGACCGCGCCACACGGCTGGTCGAGCAGTTGCTGACGCTGGCGCGGCTAGAGGCTACGGCTACGGCTGCGGCTTCCCCGAAGTTCGCCGAGGTGGACTTTGGCAATCTGGTGCGACGCGTCGTGGCCGAGCTGGCACCACAAGCGATCCAGAAACAGCAGGAGATCTCCTTGGACGCGGTCAACGGCTGCGTGGTGAGTGGCGACGCCACGCTGCTGGCCGTGCTGGTGCGCAATCTTGTCGACAACGCGATTCGTTACAGCCCGGCGCATGCGGTGGTCAGGGTCGCGGTGACGAAGTTACCTGGCGGTGTGCGGCTCAACGTCGACGACAGCGGGCCGGGGCTGAACCCGGATGAGCTCAAGCGCATGGGCGAACGGTTCTTTCGCGTCATCGGAACCGGTGAGGAGGGCAGCGGCCTGGGCTGGTCGATTGTTCGACGGATTGCCGCTGCGCTGCACGCAGAGGTTCGCGTTGAGCGCTCAAAACTATTGGGCGGTTTGGCGGTCGAGGTCGATTGGGGGAGCTAGGGGTCGCTGGGCCGTAGACGCGTCCCGGCACCAAGTCACACTGAGGATGCAATTTTACATAATATACATTGTCGGTAATGCGGGCATCTACTGACGTGCTGACTTTTCAGATCCCGCACCAAGCCGCCACTCTCATCCACAAGCCATGGGTCAACGCCCAGCCGGACGTCAGCATGACGCCGAGCCCCGCGACGCGAAAACCGAGCATCGCCATAGTGTCGGCTGACAGCGCTGTGTCGCTGCCCCCACGCCAGGCCAGCCAGCGCGTGCGCGCCCACGGGCCCAGTGCGAGCGCCGGCATGGAGCCGAGCGCAAAGGCCGCCATGATCAGGCCGCCGCCCAGCGCACTGTTCGCCAGCGCCGCCAGCAGCAAACCGGCTTGCAGCGCGGCGCACGGCCAGGCCACCCAGGCAAGGCCGGCAACGCTGGACCGAATGATTCGGCTTGGGCGACTGCGGCGGCCAACGATGTGGATCGGCACGGCCGTGTTGCGCTGCATCCAGCGCGGCTGCCGGCCGGTGGCCAACCACCACAGTCCCAGTGCCAGCAACCCAAGATGCAGCAGCAACCAAACAGGCCGCAGCGCTGGCGCGGCCTGGCTCCAGGTGCCCAGCGCGATCACGCTGCTGGCCGCCACCGCACCACCCGCCATATAGCCCAGTAGACGTCCCAGATGAAAGCCGGTCGCTTGGCGGCCGCAGCCGCTCGTTAAAGCGGCACAGGGCGCACCGCACATCGCAACGCAATGCGGCGATGCCGCAACCCCCATCGCGAGGCCGGCCAGGATCAGCGCAGCATCGCTCACCGGGTCAGTCCCGTACCTGACTTTGCAACAACCACACCGTGACCGAACTGGCAGCAGCAATCGCCGCCCAAAAGATCAGGAAACCGATGGTGTAGGCCGACTGGCGATCGAAGCCATGCAGTTCAACCGGATCGAAGGCGGCAAACACCAGCATTTCCAGGACACCCGCTGCCATGAAGGCAGGCCAAAGCACACGCATGGCCGTCATTGCACGCTGTTTCATGGGGATGGCGACCTAGGGCGCTGGGGTGGCAGCGTGGTTGCGCGCCTGCAGCGCGGGCGAGCTGGACGTGTTCTGCACGGCGATGTGGGGCTGGACCGGCTGCTCCACGACATCGGCATGCTTGATGGCGGTGGCCAGCAGCGCAAAACTGCCGACCACGACCCCGCCGAGGCCGAGGACGAAAAAGATCCACATCACACCGACACGCCACCAGGGCACGGTGGCATTTTGATCAATCAGCAAGGGTGTTGACATCACAGTTCCTCTTCGTTTTTCTTCAGCGCGGCACGACAAACGTGGACTTTTCGGTCACGACCTGGCTCGGTGACGCGGCAATGCGGAACCGTAGCGGGTGGGCGCCGCTACCCAAAGCCTGTGCGGCCTCGGGCGTGATCTGCACGGCGATCGGCAGCCAGCGTGCTTGCGTGCCCCCCACCTCGATGTCGCGGCCCTGGGTGATGACGGCGCCAGGCAACCCGTCCACGTCGATATGAAAGCGTTGGGTTTCTTCGCTCGCGTTCATCAACTGGATGCGGTAGACGTTTTCGATCCGACCGTCCTCGACCAAGCGGGCCAACGCGCCGCGGTCGCGCACCACATCGGCCTTGAACGGCAGGCGCAGCGCCAGGCTCGTGACGAAGGCACCAATGATCATCAACAAAACCATGCTGTAGAACAGCACCCGCGGGCGCAGCACCCGCTTCCACATCTGCGCCGTGCTCCAGCCGCCTTCCATGCTGTTTTCGGTGGCGTAGCGAATCAAGCCACGCGGATAGTCCATCTTGTCCATCACGCTGTTGCACACGTCGATGCAGGCGGTGCAACCGATGCACTCGTATTGCAGGCCGTCGCGGATGTCGATGCCGGTCGGGCAAACCTGCACGCACAGGGTGCAGTTGATGCAATCGCCCTTCCCCACCGAGGCCGGCTCAACGCCCCGTGCACGGGAGCCGCGCGGCTCACCACGGGCCACGTCGTAGCTGATGATGAGGGTATCGCGGTCGAACATCGCGCTTTGAAAACGCGCGTAGGGACACATGTATTTGCACACCTGCTCGCGCATATAGCCGGCGTTGCCATAGGTCGCGAAGCCGTAGAACAGGCTCCAGAACAATTCGGACGGGCCCAGGCTCAGCGACAGCGTGTCGGCCAGCAACTGATGGGCCGAAGTGAAATAGGCGACAAAGGTGAAGCCGGTCCACAGACCGATCAGCAGCCACACCACCTGTTTGCCACCGCGCTTGGCAAGCTTCTGCGCCGACCAAGGGGCGGCGTCGAGCTTGATGCGGGCCTGCCGGTCGCCTTCGAAGCGACGCTCCACCCACATGAAAATCTCGGTGTAGACCGTCTGCGGGCAGGCAAATCCACACCACAGCCGCCCAGCCACTGCAGTGAACAAGAACAGCGCGAAGGCCGAAACAATCAGCAGCGCCGCCAGATAGATCACGTCCTGCGGGTAGAGCACCAGGCCGAACAGGTAAAAGCGCCGCGCCGCGAGGTCGAACAGCACCGCTTGCCGACCATTCCAGACCAGCCAGGGCAGACCGTAAAACACCAGCTGCGTCAACCACACGAAGGCCCAGCGCCAGCCGGCGAACCAGCCGGTGACCGAGCGCATCTGAATCTTCGCCTCGCTCTGATAGAGCGACACCATCTCCTGCGATGACTGCGGCGCTGCAATGATCGGAATGACTGTCTTAGACACGCGTTTTTCGTCCAATACGTCTTAGTTGCTTTGCGCTGCCAGGGTGGGCTGCGAAAGCTGCCACACATAAGTGGCGAGTACATGGATCTGTGCGGGCGTCAGGCGGCCACCCTGCGCGGGCATCACATTGGTCTTGCCCTTGGTGACCATTGCAACGATGGCCTCCTCGCCCCAGCCATGCAGCCAGATCTTGTCGGTCAGATTAGGGGCGCCGAGCGCTTGATTGCCCTTGCCATCGGCACCGTGACAGGCCGCGCAGACCGCAAACTTCGGCTTGCCGGCCGAGGCCGCCAGACTGTTGTGCGCGCTGCCCGACAAGCTCAACACATAGTTGGCGACGTTGTGCACATCCTCGGGCGTGCCCACCGCTGCGGCCAGCGCCGGCATCATGCCCTGGCGACCCAAGGTGAGGGTTTCCTCGATCTTTTCGGGTGATCCGCCGTACAGCCAATCGTTGTCGGTAAGGTTCGGAAATCCCTTGCTGCCGTGGGCGTCGGAGCCGTGGCAGGCCGCGCAGTTATTGATGAACAGCCGCTCGCCGATGGCCATGGCGCGGGGGTTGCGGCTCAGGTCTGCCGTGCTCTGGTTGTTGAACTCGGCATAGACCTTGGCCATCGTGGCATCGGCTGCCTGCTGTTCAGCCTGCAACTGGTTCTGGCTGGTCCAGCCAAGTTGTCCGGGCAGGCTGCCAAGCCCGGGGAACACCGCCACGTAAGCGAAGGCGAACACCACCGTCAAGATGAACAGCACCATCCACCAACGCGGCAGCGGGTTGTTCATCTCTACCAGGTCTTCATCGAAAACATGGCCGGTGCTGTTGTCGTCCGCCATCGGGATGCGCTTGGAGGCCACGAACAACAGCCACAGGCAGGCCAACAGCCCGCCCACCGTTGCCGCACCGACAAAGTAGGCCCAGAAACTGCTCGAAAAGTCGCTCATGGCTGACGCCTTGTCTCATCAGCATTTCGTTCCGCGACAAAGGGAAGCTGCGCAGCCTCGTCAAAGCGGGCCTGATTGCGGCTCGACCAAGCCCACACGGCAATGCCGATGAAGGCCAGGAAGGACATCACGGTCACCACCATCCGAAGTTCATTCACATCCACGTTCAACATCATCCGCTCCTTCAATTCACTTCACGGTGGTGCCGAGCACCTGCAGATACGCCACCAGCGCTTCCAATTCGGTTTTGCCACGCACATCCTCGGCGGCGGCGGCAATCTCGGCATCGGTGTAGGGCACGCCGACCCGGCGCAAGCCGGTCATGTGTTCGCCGATCGTGGCGTCATCCACCGTGTTGCTGAGCAACCAGGGGTAGGCCGGCATATTCGATTCGGGCACCAGATCGCGCGGGTTGTTCAGGTGGATGCGGTGCCACTCGTCGCTGTACTTGCCGCCGACGCGGTGCAGGTCCGGCCCGGTGCGTTTGCTGCCCCACTGGAACGGGTGGTCATAGACGAATTCCCCGGCCGTCGAGTAGTGGCCGTAGCGCAAAGTCTCGGCATGCAGCGGCCGGATCATTTGCGAATGGCAGTTGTAGCAACCTTCACGGGTATAGATGTCTCGCCCCGCCAGTTGCAAGGCGGTGTAAGGCTTCAGGCCCGGCGCAGGTTCGGTGGTGGAGCGCTGGAAAAACAGCGGCACGATCTCGACGATGCCGCCCACGGCGACCACCAGCAGGATCAGCACGATCATCAAGAAGTTGTTGGTCTCGATCTTCTCGTGTGAGAAGCCGGACGACTTGGGGTTCGGCGCGCTCATGCGTGGGCTCCGGCGATCTGAACTTGAGGGATGCGAACCGGCTTGTACTGGCCGGCCTGCGCGGTCTTGATCACGTTCCAGACCATCACGCCCATGCCGCTGAGGTACAGCAAGCCACCCGCCAGCCGGATCACATAGAACGGGAAGGTCGCCTTGACGCTTTCAACAAAGCTGTAGACCAGGGTGCCGTCGGTATTGACCGCACGCCACATCAGGCCCTGCATCACACCGGCCATCCACATCGCGGCGATGTAGAGCACGATGCCCAGGGTGCTGATCCAGAAGTGCAACTCGATGGCCCGAACGCTGTACATGCGGGTCTGGCCAAACATGCGCGGCACCATGTAGTAAAGCGTGCCGATCGTCATCAAACCAACCCAGCCGAGCGCCCCGGAGTGCACGTGGCCAATCGTCCAGTCTGTGTAGTGGCTGAGCGCGTTGACCGTCTTGATCGACATCATCGGGCCTTCGAAAGTGGACATGCCGTAGAACGACAGCGCCACGATCAAGAACTTCAGGATCGGGTCGTCACGCAGCTTGTGCCAGGCGCCCGACAGGGTCATGACGCCATTGATCATGCCGCCCCAGCTCGGGGCCAGCAGCACCAGCGAAAAGATCATGCCGATGCTCTGCACCCAGTCGGGCAGCGCGGTGTAGTGCAGATGGTGCGGGCCCGCCCACATATAGGTGAAGATCAGCGCCCAGAAGTGGACGATGGACAGCCGGTATGAATAGATCGGCCGCTCGGCCTGCTTGGGGATGAAGTAATACATCATCCCGAGGAAGCCGGCCGTCAGAAAGAAACCGACCGCGTTGTGCCCGTACCACCACTGCACCATCGCGTCTTGCACACCGGCGTAGGCCGAATAGCTCTTCCAGGCGCTGACCGGAATCGCTGCGCTGTTGACGACGTGCAGCAGGGCCACGGTCAAGATGAAGGCCCCGTAAAACCAGTTGGCCACATAGATGTGGCGCACCCGGCGGATGCCGATGGTGCCGAAGAACACAACCGCATAGGCGACCCAGACGAGCGTGATCAGCACGTCGATCGGCCATTCGAGTTCGGCATATTCCTTGCCCTGGGTGTAGCCCAAGGGCAAGGTGATGGCGGCCGCCAGGATCACCAACTGCCAGCCCCAGAACACAAAGGCGGCCAGCTTGGGCATGAACAACCTGACCTGCGAGGTGCGCTGCACCACATAAAAGCTGCTGCCCATCAACGCGCAACCGCCGAAAGCGAAGATCACCGCATTGGTGTGCAGGGGCCGCAGGCGGCCGTAGCTGAGCCAGGGGATGCCGAAGTTCAGCTCGGGCCAGGCCAGCTGCGCGGCGATCAGCACGCCGACCGTCATGCCCACCACGCCCCACAGCACAGCCGCAAGGGTGAACAGTCGAACCGTCCCGTCGTCGTAGACACCGGCTTGCTGCGGTATGGAGCTTTGTGCCATCTCTTATTCCCTTCAAAGACGAAAATGTTCTGGTCTTGATTCTTTCGCCTGGGCCGCTGAGGGCCCTTGATCGAAGTCAAGGTTTGATGCGCTGTCGGGCGCTTCCGACAAGATGCGTTCGCCTTCGCGCTCCAGCTCGTCAAATTGACCACCATTCAGCGCCCAGGCAAACACGCCGAGGATGGCCAGCACCATCAGGGTGGACAGCGGGATCAACAGGTAAAGGATGTCCATTCAGCGTGCCAATCGAAGGGAGTTGAGGACGACGAAGAGCGAGCTGCTGGCCATGCCCAGGCCGGCAGCCCAGGGCGGCAGCCAGCCCATCAAGGCGAGCGGCACGCAGGCGGCGTTGTAGATCGCCGCCCACGCCAGGTTCTGCCGCACGACGGCCAGCGCCTTTTTGGCCAACGCCCGGGCCCGCACCACATCACCCAGCCGGTTCGAGACCAGCACGCCATCGGCCTGGGTGCGGGCGACGAGGGCGCCCTCGCCCATCGCCAGCGACACATCGGCCTGCGCCAGCACCGGGGCGTCGTTGATGCCGTCACCCAGCATGGCCACGAACTCGCCGCGCTGCTGCGCGCTGCGCAGCAGCGCGAGCTTGTCAGCCGGTGTCATGCCCCCTGAAAACTCGCTGGGCGCAAGGCCCAGTTGCGCGGCAATCTGCCCGGCCCGCTCGGGCGCATCGCCCGACAGCAGGTGTACCCGCACGCCGTCAGCCTGCAGGGCTTGGACAGCGTTGGCAGCATCGCTGCGCAGGCGCTCGTCAAATACGAATCGCAGCAGCAATTGGCCCTCGCAAGCCAGATGGGTCTGCACGCCGGGTGCCAACCCGGGCACAACGTAGGACGCTGCTAGTTCAGCGCACCAGGCGGCCGATCCCAAGCGCCAGCGGCGGCCCGACTCGTCGACGCCTTCAAGGCCGTTGCCCGGCATTTCGCGCAAGTCATGCCAGGCGTTGTCGCTGGCCGCAAAGCTGTCGCGCAGGGCGACGGACAGCGGGTGATTCGAACAGGCGGCCAGCGAGGCGGCCAGGCTTTGCAGCGCCTCGGTCATGGGCGAGCTGTCCGCCATGCGCTGCACGTCGACGCAGCGCATGCGCCCCTCCGTCAGCGTGCCGGTCTTGTCAACGAACAGCCGCTGCATCCGCGCCAGGCCCTGGATGGCATCCAGATGGCGCAGCAGCACCCCCCGCCGACCCATCGCTCCCGTCGCTGCCAGCAAGGCGCTCGGCGCTGCCAGCGACAGCGCGCAGGGGCAGGTGACGATCAACACCGACACCACCACCCAGACGGCACGGGCCGGGTCGATCACGCTCCACACCGCGCCCGCAGCGGCCGCCAGAATCAGCACTGTCCACAAGAACGGCGCCGCCCATTGGTCGGCGCTGGCCAGCAAGGCCGGGCGCTGGCTGCGCGCCGAGCGCATCAGCGCCAGGATGGCCTCATAGCGGGTGTCGGCCCCCGCGCCGTCGACCCGCATCAGCACCGGCGCCAGCAAATTCATGCTGCCGGCCGAGACGCTGTCGCCGCAAGCCTTGGTGATGGGGTGGGATTCGCCGGTCAGCAGCGACTCATCGGCCTGGGTCGTGCCCTCCAGCAGCACGCCGTCGGCCGCAAAAACCTGGCCCACGGGAATGCGCACCCGGTCGCCAACCCGCAGCCGCGCTGGGCTGACCCTTTCAAGCTGCCCACCTTCGCCCAGGCGCATGACGGTGTCGGGCAGGCGTTGGCTGGCATCTTCAAGCGCCACCTCGGCCTGATGGCGCGCGCGCATTTCCAGAAACCGCCCGCCCAGCAAGAAGCTGACAAACATCGCCAGCGAGTCAAAATACACCTCGCTGCCAAACAGGCCGCCCGGATCAAACGCGGCCCCGCTGCTGGCGAGAAAAGCCACCGCGATGCCCAGTGCTACCGGCACGTCCATGCCGATCTGCCGCTGTCGCAGCGCCCGCCAGGCCCCGCTGAAAAAAGGCGCCGCCGAAAACCACAGCACCGGCAGGCTGAGCAGCCAGCCGCCCCAATCGAGCAGGCGTTTCAGATCCGGGGCCAGTTCGCCGGGCCCGCTGACATAGGCCGGGGTGGCCATCATCATGATCTGCATCGCGCAAAAGGCGGCCACGAACAAGCGCCACAGCGCCAGCCGCGCCTCACGCTTGCGCATGGCGCGGGCGGCGGCGGCGGTGTCCGGCGCGGCGTCATAACCAGCCTGCTCAATGGCCGTCACCAGGGCTGACGGGCGGGTCAGGCGCGGGTCCCAGCGCACCGTTGCACAGGCGGCCGCCGCACTGACCCGGGCGCTCTGCACCCCCTGCACCCGCAGCAGCGCCTGCTCGATCAGACCTGCACAGGCGGCGCAGTGCATGCCGCCCACCCGCAGCGACGACTCGGCAAGCTCGGCCGCAAGCTTCATCCGATCTGCCCGTCGCTCACCGGATCAACAGCACCGGCACCTTGCAGCGCGCCAGCACGCCACTCGCGACCGAGCCCAGGATGACATTGCTCAGCGACGAATGGCCATGGGTGCCCATGACGATCAGGTCGAATTTTTCCTTCTCGGCGGTCTCAGCGATCACCTCGGCCGGCACGCCGTGGGCCTGGTTCATGCGTACCGTCCAACCCTGCTGATCGGCAAACGCGCGCACCGGGCCCAGCACTTTGTCGGCCAACTGGTGGTCATAGGCTTCGAGCGTGGCGCGGTCCAGAAAACGGGTCGCATAGGACGGGATGGGCTCGATCACCGTGAGCATCAGGTACTCATGACCGCGACCCAGCAACTCGTCATGTGCTGCGATATAGCTCAGCATGCGCTTTGTGTAGTGGCTTCCGTCCAGGGGCAGCAAGATTTTCATGGCGATCTCCAAACAACTCGGCAAATCCCGATGATGGGGCAGCGCAGGCCAACACACCTTGATCGGCGTCAAACGTGCGCGCTGTGCCCGCGCGGCCATCCCCTAAACTGCCGACGGTGAACACTTCTCCCCATGCCGCCATTCATCTCGCTGTTCTTGACGATGAAGTCGAAATCACCCAATTGCTGGCCGGCTATTTGCGCGGCCATGGTTATCGCGTCAGCACCCTGCACAACGGGCGTGCCCTGATGGCCTTGATGGCCTGCGACCCTGCTGCCCTCGTGCTGCTCGATCTGGGTCTGCCCGGCGAAGACGGCTTCTCGATTGCCCGCCAGCTGCGCGAGCGCTGGCGTTGCGGCTTGGTCATCGTGACCGGGCGTGGCGATGCGGTCGACAAGGTGGTCGGCCTTGAGATCGGAGCCGACGATTACGTCACCAAGCCGTTCGATCTGCGTGAATTGCTGGCCCGCATCAAGGCCGTGCTTCGGCGCCTGCTGCCCGAAGCCTTGCCAGACACCCTGCCCGCCGAGGCGTCAGCGCCCGGCGACCCCGCCCACAACAAATTGCGCTTTGCCGGTTGGGAGCTGGACATTGATGCGCGCTGCCTGACCAATCCAGGTGGGGCCGACGTGCCCCTGACGAGCGGCGAGTTTGATCTGCTGCGCGCTTTTGCGGAGCACGCAGGCCGGGTGCTCTCGCGCGATTTTTTGCTGGGGCAAACCCGCGGTCGCGAGGCCGGGCCGTTTGACCGCACGATCGATGTGCAGGTCGGCCGGCTGCGCAAGAAGATCGAGATCGACGCCGAAAACCCCCACATCATCAAATCGGTACGCGGCGCGGGCTACATCCTGGTGTCGGCGGTTGAATCTGCATGACAAGCAGCGACGAATCCAGCGTTTTTCGCAAACTGTTTGCGGCCTATCCCGACGCGCTGATCGTCACTGATTCCCGTGGTGACATCGTCCACGCGAACCCGGCGGCCGTCCGTTTGCTCGGCTACTCGGAGGCTGAGTTCACCGGGCTGAATGTCGACGCGCTGGTGCCCGACGCCATACGCCCCCGCCATGCCGCTTACCGCGATGCCTATGCCGATCACCCGCGTGCGCGGCCCATGGGCACCGGGATGGAGCTTGTCGCCAAGCGCCGTGATGGCTCGGAGGTGATGATCGAGATCGCCCTCAGCCCGCTGGAAATGGAAGGTCTGCCCCTGGTGGTGGCTGCCATTCGCGGCATCGGTGCGTATCCGCGCGTCCAGCAGGCCTTGCAGCGTGCCCGCTACGGCGAGCATCTGGCGCTGCTGGGCCGCCTCGCGGTCGATTCACGCGACCCACAACTGGTCTTGGACCAGCTGCCGGTGATCGCTGCCGAGGCGCTTCAAATCGAAACGGCGCTGGTTTTCCTGCAGGAAGCCGACCACCTGCATTTCCGCCTCGCCAGCGGCGTTGGCTTGATGGACGGCGAGGCGCTGGGCAGCCTGTGCGCCAATTTGCCCGAGGTCGACGGGCCGCCCGCCCACCTTGCGCAAGGCATGAGCAGCGGCATCGCCGTGCCTCTCACCGACCGGGGCAAGGTCGTTGGCGCGGTGGTGGTGCGCTCGCGCGAGGCCCATCGCTTTGGTGATGACGAGCGTCGGTTCCTCGAATCGATGAGCAATCTGCTGGCCACCAGCCTGCAGCGCGCCCAGGTCGAGGAGGCGCTCAATCACGCCCAAAGGCTGGAAAGCGTCGGCCAATTGACCGGCGGCATCGCGCACGACTTCAACAATCTGCTGACCATCATCCAGGGCAATCTGCAGGTGCTTGAGGAACTGCCCGCCTTGGCCCAGGACGACTGGGGCCAGCATCTGGTTGACGCCGCCACCCGGGCCACCAAGCGCGGGGCCGAGTTGACGCGCAAGCTGCTGGCCTTCTCGCGCCGCCAGGTGCTGCAGCCCAGCTCGGTCGATGTGGGCCTGCTGATTCAATCGCTGGCCGACATGCTGCGCCGCACGGTCGATCAGCGCATCCGCATCGAGGTGCAGGTCGCCGCAACCTGTCCGCCGGTGCTGGCCGACCCGGGCCAGCTTGAATCCGCCCTGCTCAATATCGCCATCAATGCCCGTGATGCCATGCCCGAGGGCGGAACCCTGGTGTTTCGTGCCGAGGCATGCAGCGCCCTGCCCCGGATTGGCCACGGACTTGGTCAAGGTATTGCCCAGGATATCGGCCGTGAACCCGACGCATTGGCCACCGCCGAGGTCGGTTTCGTGGCCATTGGCATCAGCGACAACGGCAGCGGCATGTCCGATGAGGTCAAAGAACGCGCGTTCGAACCGTTTTTCACGACCAAGGAAGCCGGACGCGGCACCGGCCTGGGTTTGAGCACGGTTTACGGCTTTGCCAAGCAATCGCGCGGGGCCATTGCCATCGACAGCCAGCCCGGCAAGGGGACGACCTTGACGCTCTACATTCCGCAGTCGCGCGCCGGCGACACCCTCACCGGCGACGACAGCGGCGAAAGCTGTGCCGTGCCCACAGGGC
The DNA here is from genome assembly GCA_038327205.1 of Burkholderiales bacterium. GTDB lineage: Bacteria > Pseudomonadota > Gammaproteobacteria > Burkholderiales > Burkholderiaceae_C > Paucibacter_A. The sequence goes on from JBBQKT010000004.1 coordinate 14,263, forward strand.
TGCGGGTGTTGCTGGTCGAGGATGAGGCCGAGGTGCGCGCGGTGGTGGGCACCTTTCTTGAAGCACTCGGCTGCCAGGTCACTGGCGTGGCGAGCGGCGAACAGGCCTTGCTGAATCTGGACGGCCGGGCTGCAGAAGGCGCAGTGGCCCGGTTCGACCTGCTGTTGACCGACATCGCCCTGGGTGCAGGCATGCGCGGCACCGAACTCGCCCTGCAGGCACAGCAGCGGTTTCCGGCGCTGGCCGTGCTCTTGATGTCAGGCTTTTCGGCCGAGCTGCTCGATGCCGACCGGGATTCACCGCCGAGTTGGGAGTTGCTGCGCAAGCCCTATTCACGCGACGAACTGGCCCGCGCCATCGCACGGGTGCTTGCCGGGCGCTGATGCCTCAGTGGTGCTTTACTGAAGCGTGGTGGCGGGCGCCAAGCAGCGTTGCACAAACGCCGACAGTGCCTGCACGTCGGGGATCTTCAGATCGCGACGGCCTTTTTCGGTAAAGGCAATCAACTGGTCCCGCGCCAGCTTTGACAGTGCGCGGCTGACGGTTTCGAGCGTGAGCCCGAGGTAGTTGCCGATCTCGGCGCGGGTCATGCGCAGGGTGATCTGGTCGGTGCGCATGCCGCGGTCGGCCAGCGATTCGGCCCAGTAGCGCAGAAAGTCGGCCACTCGGGCATCCGCCGACAAGGTGCAGACCGACATCAGCGAGTCGCGGTCGCGGGACAGTTCCCGGCTCATCGCCTCATGCAACACGGTCAACAGGGCGGGATGCGCTGTGCAAGCGGCCATCATCGCGCCGTAGGGGATGGTCCAGAGCTCGCCGGTATCCATGGCCACAGCGTCGCAGGTGTAATGGCCGCGTGCAATGCCGTCAAAGCCCAGCCAGTCGCCCCGAAATTTCAGGCCGACCACCTGTTCACGCCCGTCAGCCGCCTGGTTGACGACCTTGAAAAAGCCCGAATTCAGGATGTACAGCGCACCGAAACGTTCGCCGCTCTGGCAGATCACATCGCCGGTATGCACGACGCGGCGCTGCGGCGCGAGCGTGTCATTCAACAACTTGAGTGTGCCGGCGATGTCCTGGGCATGGTCAAGGTCCAAACTGTTGGCGACCAAGCAGGGCGCGAACTTCGGGTTGGCATGATACGGGGTGGCAAGCAACATCGTGAGACTCCTGGCTGGTGGGCGCGATTGCGTCAAAACCAATGCTAAAAATCACACGGCAATGCCTGAACAACAGTCGGTGTCGCTGGGTGTCGATGTGTAAACAGTCTGTAACAAGCCGCGCCGGTTTGATGCTTGTCAAAGCCCGCGTCGCGCACTTGCCTAGACTCATTTGACCGTGCATTCCAACCTGGCTTTTGACCCCATCACGCCCCGCGAGCAGAGCATCGTGCTGGACACCGCACGTGGCCTTCTGCTCAGCGCGGCAGCAGGCGCGTCCCGCACGCTGTTGCGCGGCTGCCAGTTTGGTCTGCTGTGCGAATCGGATTCAGACCTTGATGCCGCCTTGTTCCACCAAGCCGCCACGGAACTCGGCGCGCAGGTGGCGCATATCCGGCCCAGCCTGATGGCGCTGGACACGCCACAGGACATTCAGCGCACAGCCAAGATGCTGGGTCGGCTGTATGACGCCGTGGCTTGCCAGGGCCTGTTGCCGGCGCTGGTGCAGCAACTGGCTGTGGATGCCGGCGTGCCGGTCTATGACGGTCTGGCTTCAGCCCGCCATGCCACGGCCAAATTGGTCGGCTTGCTGGAGGGTGAGGCCTCGGCCGACGACAAGCGGCGCGCGATCTTGCAGGCTGTGTTGTTGGCCTGAATGGCCTGAATGGCTTGTCTGGCCTCGATCAGGCGTTGAATTCGGCGTCGTCCGCCGCTTCGTCAACCAGACGGTCAAATTCGGCCGCGTCGGCGATGAACTTCGCGCTCTTGGCGATCAAGGGCTTGTCCAGCGGGCGGTAGATGCGGCGATGGAAGCGGTTCAGGCGGTCGCAGTCGGTCATCTCGCGGACCACGCGTGCTGGGTCGAGCAACATGGCGAAGGGACCGAAGAGGGGAAGTTGGGCTTGGGTGGTGTTCATCATGGCGGTGCTCCTGGGCTGCTGCTGGGGGTGTGGGGGCTGCGTTTCAGCGTGTAATTCACTGTAAGCAGTCGTCACGTCCAGCCGTAGTCGGCGCGCCGCCATGGCGCTTGTCAGGCAAAGCCCTACTTGGCTGTCAGCACCGCCAGCTTTTTCACCCAGGCGTCGCGGCCGGCGGCGCGGGCAAAGTCGATGGCCTGCAGGCCCTGCTCATTGCGCAGATTGACGTCAGCACCCGCGGCCAATAACAGGCCAGGGGAATCGAGTGCGCCGTAGCGGGCGGCCATCATCAACGGCGTGCTGCCATTGGGAGAGCGGGCGTTGATCTCTGCCCCCTGGCTCAGCAGCCAGGCGATCACCCCCTCATCCGGACCACTGCAGGCGTAGTGAAGCGGCGTCCAGGCCGGTTTGTTGGCGGGTTTGTTGACGAATGCACCGCGGGCCACCAGCTTTTTGGCCGCATCGAGTTGGCCCAGCAGTGCGGCCAGCATCAACGGTGATTCCTCGGTGGCGTTGGCACTGTTGACTTCCAGTGCCGGCAGTCGCAGCAAGGCCTCGACCGCCTTGCTGGACGATTCACGCAAGGCCTGCTCTAGCGCGCTGCGGCCCTGGGCGTCACGGCCATTTGGATCGACGCCGCGCGCCAGCAAATTGGTCATCGCATAGACGTTGTCGTTGCTGGCCGCCAGGGTCAGCTCGTCAATCGGCGCGGCGGCCAGCGTGCCCGCCAAGCCCAACAGAACAGCAGCAGCACCAGCAACAGCAACAGTAAAAGTCTTCATGGCAATCCAAACAAGGTGCGGCAATTGGCGGAAGTGACAGCGGCCAGCTCTTCCACCGACACGCCCTTGACCTCGGCCAAGGCCCGTGCCACATGGGGCACATAGGCGGGGCTGTTGGTGCGACCGCGATAGGGCACCGGGGCGAGGTAGGGGCTGTCGGTTTCAATCAGCAGCCGTTCCAGCGGCAGGGCCTGCGCCACGTCGCGCAAGTCTTGGGCGCTCTTGAAGGTCAGGATGCCGGAGAACGAAATGTAGAAACCCATCTCGATGGCGGCCAGCGCGATCTCGGTGCTTTCGGTGAAGCAATGGAACACGCCACCGGCCTGTTCGCCGCCCTCCTCGGTCAGCACGCGAAGGGTGTCGGCGGCGCTGCTGCGGGTATGGATCACCAGCGGCTTGTTGGCCCTGCGCGCGGCGCGGATATGGGTGCGAAAACGCTCGCGCTGCCATTCCATGTCGTGCTCAATACTGCGGCCGTTGAGGCGGTAGTAATCAAGCCCGGTCTCGCCGATGGCAACGATCTTGGCGTCGTTGGCTTTGGCGACGAGTTCGTCCACCGTCGGCTCGTGCACGTCTTCGTTGTCGGGGTGCACGCCTACCGTGGCCCAAAGATGGCTGTGCTCGGCGGCCAGGCTGCGCACGCCGTCGAACTCTTCCATCGTGGTGCAAATGCAGATCGCCTGCTCGACTTGCGCAGCGGCCATCTCGGACAGGATTTGCGGCAGGTTCGCGCGCAGTTCCGGGAAGTTCAGGTGGCAGTGGGAATCGATGAACATCAAATGGTCTGTGTCGGTTTTGATGACGAAACGCTGGTCCCCAAAATTTGCTCGATCTTCAATTTGATGACGCGGGATTTCTCGTCCGCCGGAAAGCGCACACCCACGCCTTGCGACCGGCCGCCCGAGGCATTCGGCGGCGTCAGCCAGGCGACCTTACCGGCCACCGGGTAGCGCTGCACATCGTCGGGCAGGGTCAGCAGCAGGTAGATGTCTTCGCCCAGCTTGTAGTCGCGCGGCGTCGGCACAAAGATGCCGCCATCGAGAAACATCGGGATGTAGGCGGCGTAGAGCGAGCCCTTTTCCTTGAACGACAGCTGGATGACGCTCGACCGTGGGCCGGTGGTGGAAACCGGTGCCATGGCCGGCAATATGCTGGGCCCAAAGCTGGGTTGTGCGCCAGGTTGTGCACCGGTTGGCGGTGGTTTCGGGGTCGGATAGTCAGCCATGGCAGCAGTTTAGCGGCGCGCTGACGACACCGGCATCGCCTCGCGCAGTGCGCTTTGGCCCTGAGCGAACAGCGACTCGATCAACAGGCCCGCGTTGAGCGGGTGTTCCGCATGCCGTGCGGCCCGACGCAGCACCGCCTCCCAAGCCAGCAGCGGCGCGGCCAGCGTCGGTGCGGGCAGGGCAGCGACCGCAAAATAGGTCGGCGGGGCGGCGTGGACACGGCGCAGCAGGTCGTGGCACAGGCGCTGCAAGGCATCAATCGCGCGTGGCGGCGGCCAATCGGCGAGGGCCTGCGCATCGCCCCGCGCCAGCCGCTGCGGCAGTTGCTGCCAGGCATTGGCGCGCAGGCCGGTGGCGTACCAGTCGCGCGCCTCCTGGGGCCGGCCGCCCGCTGCGTCGAGCAGCACGTCGGGGGCGTCAACCCCCTGCCCGGCCAGCCAGGCCAGGGCCGCCTCGCGCTGCGGCAGCCCCAGCGGAAAGGCCTGGCAGCGGCTGCGGATGGTGGGCAGCAGGGCCTCGGGCGCGGTGCTGGCCAGCACAAAGCGCAGCTTGCCGGCGGGCTCTTCCAAGGTCTTCAGCAGGGTGTTGGCCGCCACATGGTTGAGAGATTCGGCCGGGTAGACCACCACCACCTTGGCCCGGCCGCGCGCCGAGGTGCCTTGGGCAAAGGCCAGAGTGGCGCGCACGGCGTCGACCTTGATCTCCTTGCTCGGCTTGGTCTTGCTGACCTTGGCCTCGCCGTTCTCGTCGGCATTGGCGGGCGGCAGTCCCAAGGCTTCGCGCAGCGCGTCGGGCACCAACAATTGAAAATCAGGGTGCGTGCGGGCTTGGAACAAGCGGCAACTGGCGCATTGGCCGCAGGCAATACCGGTCGGCGCCACCGGGCTCTCGCACAGCCAGGCCTGGGCCAGCAACATAGCCAGGTCGAACTGCCCGACACCGGCAGGGCCCTGCACCAGCAGCGCATGGGAGCGGGCCGTGGCCAGGGCGTTGACAAGCGGCACTTCCAGCCAAGGCAGGTCCAGGTTCATCACCATCCCCGCCCGTCCATCACGGCCGCAATCTGCAGGGCGACGGATTCGACCGAGCCGCTGGCGTCGATGCGCGCAAAGCGCTCGGGCGCGGCGGCGGCGCGGGCGGCATAACCGCCGCGCACCCGCTCAAAAAATTCAAGGTCTTGCTGCTCGAAGCGATCTGCATCGCGGGCCGCAGCACGGCGCTGGGCCGCGATGGCGGGCGGCAGATCAAACCAGATCGTCAGGTCGGGCTGGCGGCCCTCCTGCACCCAGGCTTCCAGGGTGGCCAGCACCGTCAAGTCCATGCCGCGCCCGGCCCCCTGGTAGGCGAAGCTGGCATCGGTGAAGCGGTCGCACAACACGGTCTTGCCGGCGGCAAGCGCGGGGTTGATGACCTGCTGCAGATGGTCACGCCGCCCGGCGAAGACGAGCAGCAGCTCGGTCAGCGCGTCCATGCCGCTGTGCAGGAACAGGCCGCGCAAGGTCTCGGCCAGCGGCGTGCCACCGGGCTCGCGGGTGTTGATGACCTCGGCGTTGCGAGCCAGGCGTTCGGTCAAGGCGGCGATGTGGGTCGATTTGCCCGCGCCGTCGATGCCTTCAAAGCTGATGAATCTTGCTTTCACTGATTTGTCACTGTCTATTTGCCGCCGCGCTGGAATTTGTTGACGGCGCGATTATGGGCGGCGAGGTCGTCGCTGAATTCGCTCGACCCATCGCCGCGCGCCACGAAGTACAGCGCCTTGCTGGTTGCCGGGTGCAAGGTGGCTTGCAGCGAGGCCGCGCCGGGCATCGCGATGGGCGTGGGCGGCAGGCCGCCGCGGGTGTAGGTGTTGAAGGCCGTGTCGGCGAGCAAATCGCGTTTGCGCAGATTGCCGTCGAAGCCCTCGCCCAGGCCGTAAATCACGGTCGGGTCGGTTTGCAGCTGCATGCCCAGCTTCAGGCGGTTGATAAAGACGGCGGCCACCAGGGCACGGTCGGCGGACGAGCCGGTTTCTTTTTCCACAATGGAGGCGAGGATCAAGGCCTCGTCGGCAGACTTCAAGGGCAGACCCTCGCGGCGTTGCGCCCAGGCGGCATCCAGCCGTTTTTGCATCGCCCGCAGCGCGCGTTTGAGCACCGTCAGGTCGCTGACGCCCCGGCTGTAGGCATAGGTGTCGGGAAAGAACCGCCCCTCGGCCGACACGCCCGGCGCACCCAGCAGCACCATCAACTCGGCGTCGCTCAGGGCTGCCGTGGTGGGTTTCAGCGACGGGGCCTTGGCCAGCGCAGCCCGCACCTGGCGCAGGCTCCAGCCCTCGATCAGCCGCAACTGTTCCAGCACCTCGTCGCCGCGCACCATCTTGCTGAGCAGATCGCGCGGCGTGGCGCCCTGGTGCACCTCGTAGCTGCCGGCCCGAATTTGCCGTGCCTGGCCCGACCAGCGGAACCACTGGTAGAGCAGGCGCGCATCCTCTTGCACGCCCGCGGCCGCCCAGGCCTGCGCCACCTCGCGCGGTGCTGTGCCGGCCTCGATGCTCAGCTCCACCGAGGGCGTGGCCAGGGCCATGGGCGCCTGCAGCCACCAGGCCGCATAGGCTGCGGCCGCCAGCGCCGCCATCAACAACAGCCCCAAGGCTCCACGTAACCACTTCATTGTTCTGCGTCCTTGTTTTTCGCAGCTGATGATAATTGCGCCATGAACACACTTGGATTGACCGGCGCTTGCCGCCTGACCGCCCTCGGCGTGATCCGCGCCCAGGGTGCCGACGCTGCCAGCTTTTTGCATGGCCAGCTGACCACTGATTTCGCGTCGCTGAGCCTGACCGAGGCCCGCCTGGCCGGGTTTTGCAGCGCCAAGGGCCGTTTGATGGCCACGCTGATCGGCTGGAAGACGGCCGATGACGAAATCCTGCTGGCCCTGCCCGCCGAGCTGTTGGCGCCGGTGCTGAAACGGCTGTCGATGTTCGTGATGCGGGCCAAGTGCAAGCTCAGCGATGCCACGGCCGACATCCCGCTCTGGGGCGTGGCCGCAGCGGCGAGCGAGGGCGCCGTGTGGTCGCGCCAGGGAGATGCCATCCGCCTGCCTGCTGCGCCGGGCAGCGCCTTGTTCTTGACCTCGCAGCCGTCCCCTGCCCTGCCCGCCCTGGCTGCGGCCGATTGGGACTGGTTAAGCCTGCAAAGCGGGCTGCCCTGGATCACCGCGGCGACCACTGAACAGTTCGTGCCGCAGATGGTGAACCTTGAACTGCTGGGCGGCGTGAACTTCAAAAAAGGCTGTTATCCGGGCCAGGAGGTCGTGGCCCGCAGCCAGTACCGGGGCACGCTCAAGCGCCGCAGCTATTTGTACGAGACCACCGCCGCGGCCGTGCCCGGTGAGGAAATTTTTCACAGTGATGACCCCGAGCAACCGGCCGGGATGGTCGTCAATGTGGCCGTGCGCGACGGCCGCAGCCTGGTCCTGGCCGAGACCAAGATTGCCGCAGTGGCGGTGGGCAGCTTGCATCTGGGCGCGGCAAATGGACCCTTGCTGACGTCCCAGCCCATGCCGTATGACTTGAATTTTGATGTGACGGCTTAGGCCAACCGTGCAGGAACTTTACGTTTATTACAAAGTTGAGCCCGCCAAAATCAAGGCGGCTCGGGCCGCATTCGAGCAATTGCGCGCCGTCTTGCGCCAGCAGTGGCCCGATCTGCGCAGCCGTTTGCTGATGCGGCCAGCCGCGCCCGGGGCGGTGCAGACGTGGATGGAAATTCATGCCTGGCCCGAGGGGTGCCCTGCTGCGCCCAGCGATTTACCCAGGCTGGGCTCCGTCGACGGCCCCCAGGATTGGGTCGAACAGCTTGAGCGCCACGCGCACCCGTTGGGGGCGCTTTGCGTTGACGGGCGGCATGTTGAGGTGTTTGTCGCCCTCGACTGACGGTGTGCTTTGGCTTTGTGCGAGGACGCGCAGACAAAACTTTGCAGGGCGGGCATAAACGCAATACTCGTAAACCCTGTTCGATGAAGCCAATGTCCGTTCCCCTGAAACCCCCCCATCCCAGCGACCTCGACGAGGCCCTGCGTCAGTCCCTGTTGCTTGATCTGGGGGTGTTGGACACCGACTCGGAACTGGGCTTCGATGCCTTGATTGGTGTTGCCGCTGCGCTGACGCAATGCCCTGTCGCCCTGCTTAGTTTGTTGGACGGCGAGCGTCAATGGTTCAAAGCCAGGTTGGGCTTCGAGCCCTCGCAGACCCCGCGCCAGGAATCCTTTTGCAACCAGGCCATCTGCAGCCCGGACTTGATGGTGGTGCCCGACGCCCGACTGGACCCACGTTTTGCAGCCTCGCCGCTGGTGGTGGGCGAGCCGGGCATTCGCTTCTATGCGGGTCAGCCGCTGACGGTGGACGGCGTGCGGATCGGCACCCTGTGTGTCATCGACACCCAGCCCCATGGGCTCAGCGATGCGGCCCGTGAGGCGTTGCGCCAACTGGGCATCGCGGCATCGGCCATGTTGGCCGAGCGGCGCAATCGCGTCACCTCGGAAAAGCAGCAGCGGGACTTGATCATCGCTCGCGAGGCGGCCGACAAAGCGGCCGAGGTGCGGGCCGAGTTCATGTCGCGCGTCAGCCACGAGCTGCGCACGCCGCTCAATGCCATCCTGGGTTTTGCGCAACTGATGCGCACCAAAGGCACGCAGCAGCCGATGGCCGACATGCTCAAGTCGGTGCAGCACATTGAAACCGCAGGCGCCCACTTGCTGGCCCTGGTGAATGACATGCTTGACCTGTCCAGCCTCGACGCCGGCCGGCTCAATCTCGACATCCAGCCGGTTGCACTGCCCGCCTTGCTGGCCCACTGCGTCGAGTTGATCGAGCCCCATGCGCGCCTGCACGGCATCACCCTCGAAACCCAACTCGATGCGGCGCTGCCGACCGTGTTGGCGGATGCGCGGGCGGTCAAGCAACTGCTGTTCAATTTGATTGGCAATGCGGTGAAATTTTCCAACCCGAACAGCGTGGTGCGGGTGCAGGTGAGCCAAACTGCAGGCTCGCCGAATGTGGCCCTGGCCATCATCGATGCCGGTCCGGGCATCGCTGCAGATCAATTGCCCACCCTGTTTCGGCCGTTCAACCGCCTTCAGACGGGCCATCGCAAGCCGCCGGGCTCGGGCCTGGGCCTGTCGATCAGCCAGAAGCTGGTGATGGCCATGGGCGGCACCATCGCTGTCAGCTCCTTGCCCGGCCAGGGCACGACCTTCACGGTGACATTGCCCGCTGACGGCCGGCCCGATCTGGGCACAGCCGACGATTCGGCCTTTGGCGATTTGCACATTGAGGCCCCCACCCATGGCACGGACCAGGCCCATGTGCTCTACATCGAGGACGAGCCGGTCAACGCCTTGCTGATGCAGGCCTTCTTCAACGCCATGCCGGGCGGCGGCGCGCGGTTGCTGGTGGCCGTCAACGGCGCCGACGGCGTGGCCGACGCGGCGCGGGTGCAACCGCAGCTGATCCTGCTCGACATGAACTTGCCCGATATGGACGGCTTGAGCGTGCTGCACGCGCTGCGCAGCAGCCCCCGCACCGCCCGGATCCCGGTGATCGCCGTCAGCGCGGACGCCCTGCCCGATCAGATCCTCAAGGCCCGCCAAGCCGGTTGCCAGGACTATTGGACCAAGCCGATCTCGATGAAGCGGGTGCAGGCCGAGTTGCTGCGTGTTTTCTCAGCCGTGCCACAAGTCTGACTCACAGCCCCCTGACCATCTCCACATGGCCGATGCCGGCCTCCTCGAACACCGCACCGCGCTGCACAAAACCGGCCCGGGCATAAAACCCGGCGGCTGACAGCTGCGCATGCAGCAGCACTTCGCCATAGCCCTTTGCCTTGCCGGCCCGCATCAGGGCGTCGAGCACCTCACGGCCAATGCCGCCGCCGCGCATGGCCCGCTCGACGGCCATGCGGCCAATCTTGGCGACGCCGGGCACGTGTTCAAGCAGGCGGCCGGTGGCCAAGGGCACGCCGAAGCGGTTGAAGGCGACGGCGTGCAAGCAGGTTTCATCACCCGCGTCCCATTCCATCTCGGCCGGGATTTTTTGCTCGTCCACAAACACCGCCTGCCGAATGGCGTGGGCGGGCCCACCCAGGGTCGCCCAATCGCCGCAGCGCACGTCCACCACGGCCGCACCTTGCTCAAAGCCGTCAAAGATCTCGCGCAACGCTTGCGGAATCGGCTTTGGGGTTTGGGTCAGCGGATCGGCAAATACATAGATCAGTTCGCCGTGCACCAGCAACTCGTCGCCCCGAAAGACCGCGCAGACAACGGTCATCGAGCTGGTGCCCACCCGCTCGCAGCGCACGCCGATCTCAAGCTGATCGTCGTAGCGGGCCGAGCCCAGGTATTCAAGCGTGGCTTTGCGCACGAACAGGTCACCGCCGAGCGACTTCATCGTGTCGGCATAGGGCAGCGCCAGCGCCCGCCAGAAGCCACCGACCGCGGTGTCGAAATAGGCCAGGTAATGGACATTGAAAACGATCTGCTGCGCGTCGATTTCGGCCCAACGCACGCGCAGTCGGTCGGCAAAGCGGAAGTCTTGTCGTTTCATGGCTTGAAAGCTTCTTTGAGTGCAGCGGCGCAGGCGTCCATCGCCGTCAGCGCCTCGGGGATTGAGCGACCCATCTTGATGAAATCGTGGGTGACGCCGCGGAACAATTCCAACCCGACCTGCCCGCCGGCTGCACGCAAGGCGTCGGCATAGGCGATGCCTTCATCCACCAGCGGGTCGTGTTCGGCCAGCACCAGGCAGGCGGGGGCCAGACCGCCGTGGTCCTCGGCATTCAGCGGGGCGAAGCGCCAGTCGCTGCGCTGCGCCACGTCGATGTAGTGATTGAAAAACCAGGCAATCGACGCGGCGTCGAGCAGATAGCCTTCGGCGAACTGGCGGTGCGACGGTGTGTCGGCATGGGCTGCCGCACCGGGGGTGATGAGCAACTGCAAAGCCAGCTTCAGGCCCAGGTCGCGCGCATGCAAGGCGCACACCGCCGCCAAGGTGCCGCCGGCGCTGTCGCCGCCAACGGCGATGCGCGTGGCATCCAGCCCCAGCGAAGCGGCCGAGCCGAACAGCCAGCCCATCACGGCCCAGCAGTCGTCCACCGCGGCCGGAAAGCGGTGCTCGGGGGCCAGCCGGTAGTCCAGCGACAACACCGCCGCGCCGCTGCGCAAGGCCAGTTGGCGGCACAGGCTGTCATGGGTGTCGAGGCTGCCGATGGTGAAACCACCGCCATGCAGGTAGAGCAGCACCGGGAGCAGCTCGAAACTGGGTGCAAACAGACGCGCTTTGAGGGCGCCAGCCGCGCCGGGCACCTCGAGGTCTTCAACCCGAGCCAGGGCTGCGCGGGGCAAATCCAGGATTTCTGCCCCCATCAGATAGCCGATGCGGGCCTGCTTGGGGCTGAGGCTGTGGAACTTGGGACGGTTCGCACGGTGGATCCGTTCGAGCACGCCGGCCATGCGCGAGGTGAGGGGGTGGGGATTCGACATAAAGTCAGTGTGCCAGACCCAAAAATGACAACTCGCGGAGATTGAACGTGGCCCTGATCCAATACTTGACCCAAATCCATATCGACTTCGGCACCGCCGCCCTGCTGCCGGCCGAATGTGCCAAGGCCGGCATGAAAGCCCCGCTGATCATCACCGACGCCGGTGTGCGCGCAGCCGGCGTGCTGGCCACCGCCCTGGCCGCCTGGGGCGACGCCCCGCCGCCGGTGTTTGACCAGACCCCGTCCAACCCGACCGAGGCCGCCGTGCGACTGGCCGTCGAAATGCTCAAGGCCCAGGGTTGCGACGGCCTGGTCGCCATCGGCGGCGGGTCGAGCATGGATCTGGCCAAGGGCGTGGCCATCGCCGCCACGCATCCCGGCCCCCTGAAGACCTACGCCACCATCGAAGGCGGCAGCCCGCGAATCACGGGTGCCGTGCTGCCGGTGATTGCCGTGCCGACGACGGCCGGCACCGGCAGCGAGGTGGCACGCGGCGCCATCGTCATCGTCGACGACGGCCGCAAGCTCGGTTTTCACAACTGGGCGCTGATGCCCAAAGCCGCCATCTGCGACCCGGAACTGACCTTGGCCCTGCCACCCGGCCTGACCGCCGCCACCGGCATGGACGCGATTGCCCACTGCCTGGAAACTTTCATGTCAGCCGCCACCAATCCGCCCGCCGACGGCATCGCACTGGACGGCCTGCGGCGCGGCTGGGGCGCCATCGAACGCGCCACCCGCGACGGCCAGGACCGCGATGCCCGCTGGCAGATGATGAGCGCCTCGATGCAGGGCGCCATGGCGTTCCAAAAAGGCCTGGGTTGCGTCCATTCGCTCAGCCATTCTTTGGGCGGCGTCAACCCGCGCCTGCATCACGGCACCTTGAACGCCGTCTTTTTGCCCGCCGTTATCCGCTTCAACGCGCCCGCCCTGCAAGGCGAGCAGAAGCTGGCGCGTCTGGCCCATGTGATGGGCTTGGCGGGCTGCGATGCGGCGGGCAACGACATTGCCGACGCCATCACCGCGATGAATGCCCGCCTCGGCCTGCCCAGCGGGCTCGCGGCGATGGGCGTGGATGCATCGATGTTCGACAAGATCATCGACGGCGCGATGGTGGATCACTGCCATCTGACCAATCCGAGGTTGGCGACGCGGGAGGATTACTGGGCGATGTTGGAAGCCGCGCTGTGAAGCGGCCATGAAAAAACCCCGCCGAAGCGGGGTTTTTTACGTGACGCTTTCATCCCTGCGGCTTGCAAGCCGCCGGGCCTTCGTCAGGCGTCGGACAGTCCGCAGGGACTGCCCTCGGTCCCGACTCAGTGCTTGTCGTCGAAGAACTGCTCGTCTTCCGTTGAGCCCTTCAGCGCACCCGTCGAAGCATCGCGCTCGATGGTGGTCGTGACCGCATCGAAGTAGCCGGTGCCGACTTCGCGTTGGTGCTTGACGGCGGTGAAGCCGCGTTCGGCCGCTGCGAATTCCTTTTCCTGCAACTCGACGAAGGCGCTCATATTGTTGCGGGCATAGCCGTAGGCCAGGTCGAACATGCCGTAGTTCAGGCTGTGGAAACCGGCCAAGGTGATGAACTGGAACTTGTAGCCCATCGCA